>NZ_JAPDBE010000004.1:0-186487 GCF_027705025.1 Aeromonas sp. D3
ATGGAGGCGATTTCGTACAGAGCATCTTCCATCGCGCCATCGCTCAGGTTGTACCAATGCTGCATGCAGTGAATGCGTAGCATGGTTTCCAGCGGATAAGGTCGCCGGCCACTACCAGCCTTGGGGTAAAACGGCTCGATGACTTCCACCATGTTTTGCCATGGCAGAATCTGCTCCATGCGGGACAAGAAAATCTCTTTTCTGGTCTGACGGCGCTTACTGCTGAATTCACTGTCGGCGAAGGTAAGTTGATGACTCATGATGAACCCTGTTCCATGGCTCCAGATGACAAACATGATCTCATATCAGGGACTTGTTCGCACCTTCCCTAAGACAGCGGAGCTGCCATCTGAGAAGAGTGATGTCATAAGCTGTATGCCATTCTCTTTGATTGCGTTGCCCTTTTCGTACAACGACATGTGACGAAAAGGACATAAAATGAACACTTGCATCCCCTCCACCGGTTCTGTCCGCAAAAGCATTATCCGTTGCGCCTCCTCAGCCGCCACCGCCTTGCTGCTTGGTGCTGCACTGTTGCCCGCTACCGCGTCGGCTTACGATGGCACTGTGACCCTGACTGGTACCATTTATGAATCACCCTGTGACTTTTCTGACAACAGCGTGACCTGCTATTCCGGCGCACAGCGCCAAACCCTGGATTTGGCCAGCCTGCGACAAACTGGCAGCCTCAACGCAATCAATGGCACCCTGAATTACAAGCTGTCAGAAGGCAGCAATAGCATGGCCATAGTGACCGTCAGTTACCTCTAGTTTCCTCCTGAGCCTGGCTCAGGATTGCTTGAAGATCAGGGCCGGCATACCGATTGGTTTGTCGGCAGCCTGCCTTGGCCACTGGCAAAGCAACCTCTGTTGCCTTTGTGTCGCGTCCCTCTTGTCAGTCTCGGTTGCACCTCTGCTCCGCGTCCTCTCGATCTGTTCCCTTCCCTATTCACCCTTTCCTGGGTCACAGCGTCATGGCCACATAAACGCCTGGCGACCGCCAGTAAAGAGCCTCCATACCATTCGGACATGAGGCACACCTGCCCACGGCACAGCAAACCTCAAACGAGAGCTGGATCACATTCACAGCGTGGAGGCTTAGATCCCCCCCAGATGGCAGATGAGTCCTTGCTATCACTGCAGCCCCCAATGGGACTCAATTTATTTTGATAGATGCTAAATAAATGATTTATATGGCCTGGTTGGTGAGTTGATACCCTTTTGGAACTGAGTACATTGCCCGCGATAACCACGCAGACTCTCATCCAAAGGGATAAAAATGAACAATCTGGGTACAAGGTTGCTGCTTCTGGCAGCACCGGGCCTGCTCGCCACCTCGGCGCTGGCCAATTACTCCCCCACCGACTGGCAAGCATACCGGCTGAACGGTGAATCGAGCCGCCAGCTGAGCGATCGCGTCACCGAAGTCACCTACGAGCTCAGCGCCCGCAATGACGATGCCCCCTATCAGCAACTGCGCGTCTATCGCCGCTTCGACTGGAACGATAGCGACCTCAGTGCACTGGCGGAGCAAGCCTGCGGCGAGCCGCAGCTCAGGATTGAGCAGGGCTGGCAGATCCGTTACCTCAGCTGCGAGCAGGTGGTACCGGCAGGCAAGGCCATCCCGGCCAACAGCTATGACTATGGTTACGGCCTGGAGCAGGGCCGCTGGGAGCCATTGACCGGCACCCCGACCGCACCGCGCCAGGATCGTATGCCACTGGCCGAGCGCATCATACTGGGTCACAGCGAGCAGGAGCTGGATCGCTGCGAGCTCAACGCCCAGGGCCGCTGCGCCGAGCAGGTTTGGCAATATCAGCCGCAAAACTGGCAGCAACTCAGCGTGCTGGAAGAGGCCCCCAACGAGCGGGATGGCCGCCTCGAGCAGATCTTCTTCCGCCTGCAACCCGTGCCAGGCAGTCAGGCCGCCAGCCAGGTGAGCGAGATCCACGTATGGCGCAAGTACAGCTGGCAGCTGGATGAAACCAGAGCCCAGCAAGAGTGCGATGAACCCCAGACCCGCCAGGAAGGGGACAAGACCATCAGCTATCGGGTTTGCCGCCAGACCCTGCCCGCCGGCAGCGAGGTGCAGGTAGTACTGAAAGACACCGGCTATCAATACCCGGTCGGTGGCAGCGAATGGCAGACACTGCCAGAAACCGACGAGTGGCAAGAGAGCCGGGTGCTCAATCGCCCCATAGTGCTGGCCAGCAAGGAGGAGCAGCTCGACTGCCGTCGCACCGATGGCCGCGCCTGCTCCGAGCCGGAGCAACCGGGCACGGATCTGCTGGATGCCGACGCCGCCAGGATAGTGCAGGACGCCAGCGGTCAGCCCGCTCCCGTCTGGCAGGAAAACTATGGCCACGATGACACCAAGCTGCTGGCCGTGTCACGGGGCATGCAGAGTCTGCTGGCGGCCAATCAGCCCGCCCATCCGGCCATGAAGCTGCTGCTCGAATATGTGCGCGCCCACAACTATCACAACTACGGCAAGCACAAGGAAGATGGCCCGGCTGCCGCCGAGGCGCTGGCTGAAGCCCTGACTGCGCTCGGTGCCCATCCGCTGCTCTATCCGGAGCAGGTCAGCGATGAGGTGGGAGCCGTCATGGGTGCCTGGAGTATCGCCCTGCATGGCCAGTTCAAAAGCCCGGCGGTGCAGAGCCGGTTCGGTACCCTGCTCGGCCAGTTCAACCAGATGCTGGCTTACAGCACCCGCCACGCCAGCGAGATCAATGGTCAGCATGCCTGGGCAACGGGTCTGTTCGATCTGCTCAACTTCCTCGACTTCGCCAGTGACTACAGCGATGCCTTCGCCGCCGATTTCCGCCAGCAGGATGGTGAGCTGCGCAAACAGCTGCACGCCCTCGGCATGAGCGAGCTGTCGCTGTGGCAAGGACGGGATGGCAAGGATCTGTTCCTGCTCAACAACGTGCTGGATGCCTACACCCGCCTCTATCGGGTCGCCCGTTATACCCGTCCCGACGAGAGCGAAAACTATCGCAAGCTGCTGGATGGTTCAGTCATCGACCTCATCCGTCATCACAGCCTGATCCCGGGTGGCCAGCAGAGCCAGGATCTGCTGGAAGACATATCACTGACCCTCTCCACCTACTATCTGACCTACACGGATCGCACCAGCGAAGCCTGCATCAGCGGCGAGTTTGCCGGTCTCTGCACCCCGATACGGCTGGAGGATGTGCTGCCGTTCGAGCACACCTGCTCGCCGACCCTGCGCCTGCGGGCCCAGGAGCTGAGCCAGGATCAGGCCGACGGCATCTGCCGCGAGCTGGGCGCCGAGGAGCAGCAGTTCCATCAGCAGATGGAAACCGGTTGGCAGCCGGTGGCGGATGACAACAACGAGGCACTGGAGCTGGTGATCTTCAACTCCTCCGCCGACTGGAAACGCTACGGCGGCGCCCTGTTTGGTGGTGTCTCCACCGACAACGGCGGCATCTACATCGAAGGAGATCCAGCTCGCCCCGGCAATCAGGCCCGCTTCTTCGCCTATGAGGCTGAGTGGAAGCGCCCCGCCTTCCAGGTGTGGAACCTGCGCCACGAGTACGTGCACTATCTGGATGGCCGCTTCAACCAGTACGGCAGCTTCGGCCACTACCCGCTCAATCGCACCACCTGGTGGTCGGAAGGGCTGGCGGAGTTCATCGCCCACGGTCAGTGCTTCGCCCGTGGCATGGACAATGTAGCGGGTCGCCCGGCGACCGAACGACCGAGCCTGGCCGACATACTGCACCTGGATTACGACAAGGGTGGCGAGATGGTCTACTCCTGGTCCTATACGGTGCATCGCTTCCTGAACGAGACCGGCCGCGGTGCCAGCTGGCTTGCCATGGCACAGGCCCTGCGCAACCCGGACCAGCAGCAGGCGATGAGCGCCTTCGAAGCCGAGCTGGATCAGCTGATCGCGAGCGACAGCGAGGCCTACCAGAGCTGGCTGAGCCGCGATCTGCTGCCCTGGTGGGAGGCCAACAAGGAGTCTGACGAGTGCAAGGCCAACGACTCCTCCCACTGAGGGTGAGACGTTAGCGACAGAGGGCAGCCACGGCTGCCCTCTGTTTTTATATGAATACTTTATATGGGTGAGGGATCAAGTGGTTAGAAGACAGCCAGATGCGACAGCCTCTGCCCGAGTGACGCCATAGGCAGTTATCAAGCCTGACGCGCAGCGGCAACTTGTAATAGAATGACCCTCTGTCACCTCCTACTTCAGACCCGAACTGCACCGCGCATGAAGAAGTTTGCCAAGATCCTCCTCGCCTGCTTTTGCCTGTTGCTGGTAGCTGCCGCCATGCTGCTGGGCTACAGCGAGTGGACCGTCTCGGACACCCGCCACTACACCTATGACGACGTCGATGCGGTGCCCTACAACAGGGTCGCACTGGTGCTCGGCACCTCCAAGTACCTGATTGGCGGCAGTTCGAATCACTACTTCAAATACAGGATCAAGGCCGCTGCCGAGCTCTACAACAATGGCAAGGTGGACTACATACTGGTCTCCGGTGACAACGCGACCGTCCAGTACAACGAGCCACGCCAGATGCGGCGTGCCCTGATCCAGGCCGGCATTCCGGCCAAGGTGATCTACAGCGACTACGCCGGCTTTCGTACCCTGGACTCCATAGTGCGCGCCAAGGAGGTGTTTGGTCAGGCCCACTTCACAGTGGTGTCGCAGGCCTTTCACAACGAGCGAGCCATCTTTATCGCCCGCCACTTCGGCATCGAGGCCGTCGGCTTCAACGCCAAGGATCCCAGCGCATATCAGGGTATCAAGACCCGGGTGCGCGAGGTGTTTGCCCGGCTGATGGGTCTGCTCGACCTCTATGTTTTGGACAAGGGACCAAAATTCCTCGGCGAGCCCATCGTCATCGGCGGCCCGGTTCCCTGTCTGACATTGAGTACCCTGGGTATGAGCCAGCCCTGCCTGCCTATTCCCCCTGTGACGCAGGACAAGCAGCCGCACGACAAGACCACTCCCGCCGTCAATGCCGCCAGCTCGGCCGCGGCGACTAGTGCCGCATCGACCACGAGCGCAGCAGCGACGACAGGTATATCGCCTGCAACCAGTGCTGCCACAGCGACCAGTTCGTCGCCTGCAACCAGTGCATCGGCGGCAACCAGTTCAGCAGGCGCCAATCCAACGCCCTGACCAGACAAAAAGAGACCCGCCGGATAGCGGGTCTCTTTTTGTGAATGGAACAAGACGCTAGTAGATCAGGCCAGCGCCTGTCGGTAACGACGTTCCACCTCGTCCCAGTCGATCACCTTGTAAAACGCAGCTATATAGTCGGGACGCTTGTTCTGGTACTTGAGGTAATAGGCGTGCTCCCACACGTCCAGCCCCAATATGGGCACCTGGCCCTGCATCAGGGGGCTGTCCTGGTTGGCGCTGCTCTCCACCTGCAATTTGCCCTCCTTGTCCACCACCAGCCAGGCCCAGCCGCTGCCGAAGCGGCTCAATGCAGCCTGGGTGAAAGCCTGCTTGAAAGCATCCAGCCCTCCCAAGTCCCGCTGGATCGCCTCCGCCAGCTCGCCAGTCGGCTCACCGCCGCCTTGCGGGCTCATCACCTGCCAAAACAGGCTGTGGTTGGCATGGCCACCCCCATGATTGCGCACCGCCCCCTGCACCTTGACCGGCAGGCTGTCGAAGCGGGCGAGCAGCTCATCCACTGGCAGGGCGGCCAGCTCGGGGAACGCTTCCAGTGCGACGTTGAGGTTGGTGATGTAGGTCTGGTGGTGACGACTGTGGTGGATCTCCATGGTCAGCGCGTCTATGTGGGGTTCCAGCGCATCGTAGGCGTAAGAAAGGTCTGGCAGGGTATGGCTCATGATCACCTCTTTTTATTGTGATTAATGCAGTTGATGGGCGGGCTCGGCGTGACACAGGCACTGACCGAGGCAACGCTGAATGGCATCCTGAGTGCCGTGCTTGCGCACGAAGGCGATCAGCTCGGTATGGGTGCTGCGGGTATGGCGCAGAGCCGCGGCCCGCAGTGGGCTCGGACAGGCGGGGGACTGGCTGGTAGCAAGCAGGCAATCGTGGATATGGCACAGCAGATCGGCTGCGCGGTCCGGCAGCGTCATGGCGATCAACAGATCCGCCAGATTGTGATGAGCCACCACCAGGGCAGCCACTGCCTCGTCTGCATCGTGCCAGAAAGAGAACTGCTGGCGAGCCAGCCACAGCGCCTGCTGATAATAGGAGAGTGCCTTGGCGTACTCGCCGGCATCGAAATAGCGATTGCCACTCAGGGTCTGCTCCTTCCAATGCACCATGCTGCTGTCCGAGTCGGTTGTCCCGACCCATCCCTTCACCCAGGTTCCTGTCATGATCCCTGCCACTCAAATGATAATAATTATTATTTAACTTATGTGGTGGCCGAATACAAGGGATACTTGATCTTCGCTGGCCTGACGCCCTCTCCCCTCCTGCCCATATGGGTAGGGCTTTTTTGAATCTGTCTGTTTAGTGATCACTTGCACAGATGCAACTGGCCGGGTTGGTCATGCTGGCGGGTACTGGCATGAAGCCGGTGGCTGTCGGATGGACAGCCTATTTCACAAGGATGATGACGATGAAAAGATGGCTATTGGTGCTGCTGTGCGCCCTGCCCATGCTGGGTCAGGCGGCAGGTTATACCCAGACCCGTTACCCCATGGTGCTGGTGCATGGATTATTCGGCTTCGACAAGCTGCTCGGGGTCGATTACTTCTACGGTATCCCCCAGGCCCTGACCCGGGACGGTGCCCGCGTCTATGTAGCGCAGATATCGGCTACCCACAGCTCGGAACTGCGCGGTGAGCAGTTGCTCAAGCAGGTGCAGCAGGTGCTCGCCATCACGGGTGCTGACAAGGTCAACCTCATAGGTCACTCCCACGGCAGCCCCACCATACGCTATGTCGCTTCTGTCGCCCCGGAACTGGTCGCCTCAGCCACCAGCGTGGGGGGCGTCAACTATGGCTCCGAGATAGCAGACCTGGTGCGTGCCAACGTAGCCCCTGGCTCGATAGCCGAGAAACTGGCGGCCGCGGCCGCCTCGGCACTCTCTGGTGTCATCTCGCTGCTCTCCGGCGGCAGCCAGCTGCCACAGGATCCTCTCGCCTCCCTCGATGCGCTCACCAGTGCGGGAGCCCAGCGCTTCAACCAGCGCTACCCAGAGGGGCTACCCAGCCCGTATTGTGGCGAAGGGCCGCTGCGCGCCGCCAACGGCGTCTACTACTTCTCCTGGAGCGGGCGCGGCAGCATGACCAATGTCCTGGATCCGGTGGATCCTGCGCTGGCCCTCACCAGCACCTTTTTCAGCGAGCCCAATGACGGCCTGGTCGGGGTATGCAGCAGCCACCTCGGCAAGGTGATCGGTACCGGCTACCGGATGAACCATCTGGACGAGGTCAATCAGTCGTTTGGCATCCATCACCTGTTTGATACCGATCCTGTCACCCTCTACCGCCAGCACGCCAACCGCTTGCAGGGTCTGGGGCTATGAAGCGATCCCTCCTTCTCGCCCTGCCTCTGGGCGGAGCCTTCTTGCTGGGGGCCGCCCTGTTATGGCCCGACCCGCCGCCGAGTCTGAATGCCGCCCCCGAACAGGGAGCCCTGCGTCATCAGCTGGCCCAACGCCTGGAACAGGGCGAGGCTGACGCAGAGAACCCACTGCTGGCCCGCTACCAGGTTTTTCTGGCGGCGGAGGGCCGCCTGACGGTGCCGACGGATCCGGACCTCGCCAGCCTGCAGCAGCTGTTTGATCAGCGTGAACAACTGCGCCAGCAGAGCTTCACCCCGGCCGAGCAGGATCAGCTGTTTGCCGAAGACAGACTGATGGAGCAGTGGACCCTGCGCCGCAAGGCGCTGGCCCAGGCGAGCGATGCCGACAAGAAGATGCTGGCCGGTGAACTCGAACTCTGGCTGACGGAGCAGCCCCAATGGTTCAGAGAAGCAGAGGTCAACAGCCGCCTGCTCGGCGAGTTGCAGACGCTGGAGCAATTACCTCCTGCCGAGCGGGAAGCCGTGCTGCTGGAGCAGCTGGGACCAGAGGCCGTGGATCGACTGCATCAGCTGGAACAGAGTCAGCAAGGGTTCGAGCAGCAGCTGGCAGGCTATCTGGCCGAGCTCACCCCTTTGCCCGCTCTCGATCGGGCCGAGCAGCAACAGGAGATACTGGCGCGCTGGTTTCCCGCCGAGCAGTGGCGGCGGGTTGAGGCGCTGACCCGGCTGCGGCTAGAAGGACAGCCATAAACAACAAGGGGGCCGCGATGGCCCTCTTGCTTCATGCTGCAACCGCACTCATTGTCGCTTGTTGGCCCTCGGCAGTAGCTGCCAGGTTCAGGGGAATAGACCAGACCACAACGACAAGGGGGCCCTGATGGCCCCCTTGCTTCATGCTGCAACCGCACTCATTGTCGCTTGTTGGCCCTCGGCAGTGGCTACCTGGTTCAGGGGAATATACCATAACGACAAGGGGGCCCTGACGGCCCCCTTGTTTCATGCTGCAACCGCACTTATTGCGGCTTGTTGGCACCAGGCAGTGGCTGCCAGGTGAGACGGGTCACCTGGGTGCCTTGCACATCGCACTTGAGGTTCAGATCCTGCCAGCCCTTGTCCTGGCGCAGGGAGACCTCTCCTTCGATGCCCGATTCACTCACCTTGAGTGTCTTCTGCTCGAAGGTCACCTTGTCGCCCCTGGCCAGATCCATCAGCTTGCCGTTGCAGAGCCAGTGGGTGAGTTCGGTGCCTTTCAGCTTGACGCTGCCACTGCTGGCTTTCTCCTCAGCCGGGCTGATGGCAAACAGCCTGGCCAGGTCAGCAGATCGCTTGGTGAGCCAGGCTTCACGCTGTTGCATGCTTATTTTGCTGACGAACTCGGCGGGCTGTCCCTTGTTATCAAGCCAGTGGGTCAGCTTGCCTTGCTCATCGAAGGCAAACTGGGCGGCAGGTTCTCTGACCCCGAACAGCTTGCCCCCCTTGAAGTAGTAACGGCTCTCCCCTTGCAGCTTGCCCTGCTCGTTCATGATGGGCACGGCTATGATGACGGGGGTGCCATCGATCCAGGCCTTGATCTCCACACCGTCATGACTGAACTGACGGGTGTCGAGGGCGCTCTCGGCCCCCCGGTCGATCAGGGTGAACTGCTCCGCAAGAGAAGCGGCCAGAGAAGGTAGGGAACAGAGTCCCAGTGTCAGAGCAGTCACTGTGTTGCGCATTATGTTCCTGTGCATGGTTTTCCTGTGGTAGGCCAACAGGCCAAGATTAACTCTCTATCAGCCAGGCCCGCAGCGCTTCCCTGTGCTTGTCACTCAAGGGCAGGGATTGGCGGGTCTGATAGTCAAAATGGATCAGGGTCGTTTCGCCGGTGACGGCCAGCTCACCGCCCTGCCAGGCTTCCTGCCAGAGCGTGAAGGAGCTGGATCCGATGCGGCGCACCCCGGTGTTGATCGATACCTGCTGACCATAAAACAGCTCGCGTTTGAACTGTACCGTATAGCCCGCGATGATCAGGTGCCAGTTATGCACATCCAGCTCGGGAGAGAAGATGCGAAACAGGGGATCCCGCGCCGCCTCGAACCAGACCGCCGGCACCGTATTGTTGATGTGGCCGAGGGCATCTGTCTCTTGAAAACGGGGTTGGATCTGCATTTCCAGCATGGGTGACTCCTTGTCAGCAGGGGCTTGGCAGCTAGCCATCATCAATGAATCAAGATGTTACCTGATATCCAGTCCAAAAGGACAGGGGCGGCACTGCTCCCCGGCACTGGCCAATCTCTGTCGCAACCCCTGGCTCAGGACAAAAAAACACCCCGCACACCCGGGTGTGCGGGGCCGTCGGGTCAGCCTTAACTCATCAGATCAAAGCGGTCCGCATTCATCACCTTGTTCCAGGCACTGATGAAATCGCAGACGAACTTCTCCTTGTTGTCATCCTGGGCATAGACCTCGGCGTAGGCACGCAGTACCGAGTTGGAGCCGAACACAAGATCGATCCGGGTCGCCGTCCATTTCACCTTGCCGCTCTTGCGATCGCGCACTTCATACAGACGATCTCCCGACGGGTGCCAGGTGTTGGCCATGTCGGTAAGGTTGACGAAGTAGTCATTGGTCAAGGCCCCTTCCCTCTCGGTAAAGACACCGTGCCGGGTACCGCCATGGTTGGTGCCGAGCACCCGCATGCCACCCACCAGAACCGTCATCTCATGGGCCGTCAGCCCCATCAGCTGGGTGCGATCCAGCATCAGTTCCTCCGCCGTGACCGCATAGTCCTTCTTCAACCAGTTGCGGTAACCGTCGGCCAGCGGCTCAAGCACCTCGAACGACGCCACATCGGTCTGGGCCTGACTGGCATCACCACGACCCGGGCTGAAGGGGACTGTCACCTCGACCCCGGCGGCCCTGGCCGCCAGCTCAACACCCAGGTTACCCGCCAGCACTATCACATCCGCCACGCTGATCTGGCTGGCGGCGGCGATGGGTTCCAGCACCTTGAGTACCCGCGCCAGTCTGGCCGGTTCATTGCCTTCCCACTCCTTCTGCGGGGCCAGCCGGATACGGGCACCGTTGGCACCACCACGCAGATCCGAGCCCCGGAAAGTACGGGCGCTGTCCCAGGCGGTACTGACCATATCGCTGATGGAGAGGCCACTGGCGGCAATGCTGGCCTTCACCGCAGCCACGTCATAATCGGTACGCCCGGCAGGCACAGGATCCTGCCAGATCAGATCTTCAGCTGGCACATAAGGCCCCACATAGCGGGTTTTCGGCCCCAGATCCCTGTGGGTCAGCTTGAACCAGGCGCGGGCGAAGGCATCGGAGAAGGCCGCCGGATCAGCGCGGAAACGCTCGGCGATCTTGCGGTACTCAGGGTCGAACTTCAGCGCCATGTCGGCGTCTGTCATGATGGGGTTGTGGCGAATGGCAGGATCTTCCACATCCACCGGCTTGTCCTCTTCCCGTATATTGACGGGCTCCCACTGCCAGGCACCGGCCGGGCTCTTTTTCAGTTCCCACTCGTAGTTGAACAGCAGGTAGAAGTAGCCGTTGTCCCAACGGGTGGGGTGGGTGGTCCAGGCCCCTTCAATGCCGCTGGTCACCGCATTGCGGCCAATGCCGCGCTGGGTCTTGTTGAGCCAGCCCAGCCCCTGATCCTCGACAGCGGCACCTTCCGGCTCGGGCCCGAGCAGCCGGGCATCCCCATTGCCGTGACATTTGCCTACCGTGTGCCCCCCGGCCGTCAGGGCGACCGTCTCTTCGTCATCCATCGCCATGCGGGCAAAGGTGACCCGCATGTCCTTGGCGGTTTTCAGAGGATCCGGATTGCCGTCGACCCCTTCCGGGTTGACGTAGATGAGCCCCATCATCACTGCCGCCAGCGGGTTGTCCAGATCCCGCTCGCCAGAGTAACGGCCACCGGGCTTGCTGCTCGGTGCCAGCCACTCCTTCTCCGCGCCCCAATAGATGTCTTTCTCGGGGTGCCAGATATCCTCACGGCCGAAGGCGAAGCCGAATGTCTTGAGCCCCATGGACTCATAAGCTACGGTGCCGGCCAGAATGATCAGATCGGCCCAGCTGATCTTGTTGCCGTACTTTTTCTTGATGGGCCACAGCAGACGCCGGGCCTTGTCCAGGTTGGCGTTGTCAGGCCAGGAGTTGAGCGGAGCAAAACGCTGATTGCCGGTACTGCCACCACCACGGCCATCGGCGATACGGTAGGTACCGGCCGAGTGCCAGGCCATGCGGATCATCAGGCCGCCGTAGTGGCCCCAGTCTGCCGGCCACCAATCCTGGCTGTCGGTCATCAGGGCGGTCACATCCTGCTTGAGGGCGGCCATGTCGAGCTTCTTGAGCTCTTCCCGGTAATTGAAACCGGGCCCCAGCGGATTGGTCTTGGTGTCGTGCTGATGGAGAATGTCGAGGTTGAGGCTCTTCGGCCACCACGCCATGTTGGCTTGCTCGCCGGAGGTGGTACCACCGTGCATGACCGGGCATTTTCCTTGGGAACGTTCTGAATTGTTGCTCATCTTTTTCCTCATTTGCTCTGCTTTCCATAACCTGAACTAGCATGGCACTTTGGAATTGAATGTCCAATGAACTACGCCCCGCCGACCCATAGTAAAAACGGCAATTAAAACAGGATGACGATCTGCCGGAAGAGCACCTTGCAGGTACAAGGTGAGGCGAGACAGGTTCAACCCGCCTCATAAGCATCGTCCTTACTCGGGGCGAAGCCAGGCACTGCGAAAATCAAACCAGCCGAGGGCCGTCATGCGCACCCCGTGCACACCGACCCGGCTCTCCAGCTCCAGCCAGTGGTGGAACAGGGGCACGAACCAGCCCTGTTGCTGCACCCGGGCCAGCAGAGCGCGCGGGCCCGGCTCCTCACCGCTGGCACGCCACCGGGTCAGGCCCTGCCATAAAGCATGCTGACTGGCCCACACCTTGTGCAGCAGCGGCGTGCCCAGCAGCCAGGCGTAGGGGGCGAAGGCATGCTCGTGCTCCAGATTGAGGGTGCCGAGCCAGAGATCCACATCCTCATCCACCCCGCTCACCCAGCGGCCGTAATCCAGGGTGCGAACCTCCAGCCGGATCCCCTGTTCTGCCAGCAGGCTGGCCATGGCGCCGGCACACTCGTTGAACTCCAGGTGCTGATTGAAACAGGCCAGCACCAGCCGCGCCGGCCGTTGCTCCGGCGTTGGCAATGACGCAGGCAGGGCCTCGCGCCAGTGGGGCAACAGACCCAGCGCACTGGTCCAGCCCCGCTGCAACTCGGGGGCGACCCGTGCCATCAGGGCGATGGGGTTGAGCAGCCGGGCCAGCCAGTGACGCAGGGCGGGATCCTGCAAGGATACGGATCTGTCGTCCTGCAGCAGGAAGTAGCAGCCGGATTCAAGCTCGGATTCACCGCGCATGCTGCCGAGTTCAGGGCTGTCACGTCCCAGCTGCAGGTGGGTCTCCAGCCGCTCCGCCAGCTCCGGCAGCATCCAGATGTCGATCTCGTCGAGCAGGGCACGCAGACCGAAGTAGTCGTCGAACGCCTCCAGACAAAGGTGGAGGGGATCGTTGGCGGTCACCTTGTAGGGGCCCGTGCCCACCGGCTGCAGTGCAAAGCCCGCCTCCCCCTTGAGCTCCCGCGGCAATATGGTTGCCACCGGTTCGGCCAGCAGATGGGGCAGCAGAGGATCCGGGCTGTCGAGATACAGATCCAGAGTGCGCGGCCAGGGGCTCTCCAGCCGAACCAGATGGGCGAACAGGGGACGATCCCGTAGTGCCAGCAGACTCTCCATCACATCTTCTACCACCAGCTCACGGCCGTGGTGAAAGCGCACCACCGGCCGCAGATAGAAGCGCCAGTGACAGGGCCCCAGACACTCCCAGTGGTGGGCCAGATCCCCTTCGATTTCCCCATTTTCCTCATTTCGTCGGGTGAGACCGTTGAAGATCTGTCGGCTCAGGTGAATTTCGGAGCGACGCAGCGGATCCGTGGGCAGCAGCTGGGGCAGCGGCCGATAGTAGGGCACCCGCAGGATCTGGCGTCCCTCTCGGGTAGCCTGGCCGAGCTGCTCGATCAGCAGCGGGGTGAGCAGATCCAGCCGACCTTCCGCCAGCCGCACCGCCTGGGCGAGCTGGCCCTGACTCAGCAGATCCCGCAGGCGGCGCCGGGTCAGACTCTCCTGGCTGTCGAGCAGGGTGAGCCGGGAGCGCCGTCCCCTGCCCGCCTCGGCTGACCAGCTGAGCCAGCCCTGATCCTGCATCCGCCGCAGCAGCAGGCGGGCGTTGCGTGGGGTGCAGCAGAGCAGGTCCGCCACTTCGGCGAGACTTGCTTCCCGCTCATCGCAGCCAAGCTGCTGGGCGAGTCGTTGAAACTGCTGATAGAGGCGACTGGTCGGCATAAAAGAGGAAATCCTGTTGCTATAAGTCATCAGTTTTTACTTCCGCATTTTAGCTCAATACTGCTGATGAACATGAGAGCCACAGCACAGGAGCATCATCATGAACCAGCAAAGCGCCCCCAAACCGAACCGGATCCAGCAAACCCTGCGTCGTTACTTCAAGCGGATCCTGCCTCGCCCGCTGACCCTGATCGAGGATCCCATGAGCCAGCTCAACCGCCTGATGCAGTGGGACATGCACCAGATCGATGACAAGGAGTATCGTCGCCGCCTCTGAGTGCAGCGTCAGTTGCTCAAGAGCGAGGCCCATCGTCAGCGGATGCCATTGCTTTACCGGATTGGGTGGTTTACATCGCCGCTGAGCCTGATAGATTGGACGTCTATCCATCTATAACTGCCCAGCTGTCACTGCGACAAGCAACATCCAACAAGGAGTGTGTGATGAAAGATGCGACCCTGGCCCTGCACCACGGCTTTTCCAGCGATCCCACTACCAAGGCGGTCGCCGTGCCCATCTACCAGACGGTGGCCTACGAGTTCGACAGCGCCCAGCACGGGGCGGATCTGTTCAATCTGGCGGTGCCGGGCAACATCTATACCCGTATCATGAATCCCACCAACGATGTGCTGGAACAGCGAATGGCCGCGCTGGAAGGGGGTATTGCCGGGCTGGTGGTCTCCGCGGGTTCCGCCGCCATCACCTACGCCATCCAGGCGCTGACCGCCGCCGGTGACAACATAGTCTCCACACCCCAGCTCTATGGCGGCACCTACACACTGTTTGCCCACATGCTGCCGAGCTTCGGGGTTGAAGTGCGCTTCGCCAAAGATGACAGCGCCGAAGCCATCGCCGCCCTCATCGACGACAAGACCAAGGCGGTCTACTGCGAGAGCATAGGCAACCCGGCGGGCAACATCGTCGATCTGGCCGCCTTCGCCAAGGTGGCCCACGCCCGTGGCGTGCCGCTCATCGTCGACAACACGGTCGCCACGCCAGTGCTGTGCAAACCCATCGAACATGGCGCCGATATAGTGGTACACAGCCTGACCAAATATGTCGGCGGCCACGGCAACTCGCTGGGTGGCGTGGTGGTCGACTCGGGCAAGTTCCCCTGGGCGGATCACGCCGAACGCTTCCCCCAGCTCACCCAGCCCGAGCCCTCCTACCACGGTGTGGTCTATACCGAGGCTTTTGGCCCGGCTGCCTTTATCGGTCGGGTACGCACAGTGCCCTTGCGCAATACCGGCGCGGCGCTGGCACCCATGAACGCCTTCCTGCTGCTGCAGGGGCTTGAAACCCTGAGCCTGCGCATGGAGCGCCACGTGGACAACGCCCTTCAGGTCGCCCACCACCTCAAGCATCATCCCAAGGTAGCCTGGGTCAGCTACGCCGGTCTGCCGGGACATCCCCACTATCTGCTGGCGGAGAAGTACATGGGCGGTCGGCCGTCGGCCATCCTTTCGTTTGGCTTGAAGGAGGGCTATGAGGCGGGGGTGCGCTTCTACGATGCGCTCAAGATCTTCAAGCGGCTGGTCAACATAGGTGACGCCAAGTCGCTGGCTTGCCACCCCGCCTCCACCACCCATCGCCAGCTGAGCGAGGAGGAACAGGTCAGGGCCGGGGTCAAGCCGGAGATGATCCGCTTGTCTGTGGGGATAGAAGCGATCGAGGACATATTGGCGGATCTGGATCAGGCGCTGGAGGCCTGAGTCAGCCAACGAGAGAGCGGGCACTGCCCGCTCTCTTGATTTCTCCATGCCGGTGAACCAGTCACCTCGCCGACGCGTATACCGACTCCTGCCACCGAATCGAGGTTCCAATGATAATCCTGCACCACCTGAACAAATCCCGCTCCCAACGCATCATCTGGCTGCTCGAAGAGCTGGGCTTGCCCTACCAGATCAAGGCCTACCAGCGCGATGCCACCACTTTTCTGGCGCCGCCCGAGCTGAAAGCCATCCACCCCCTCGGCAAGTCGCCTGTCATCGAGCTGGAAGGACGCGTGCTGGCAGAATCCGGCGCCATCACAGAGTACCTGATTGCCCGCCACGCCCCCGAGCGGCTGGCGCCAGCTCAGGATAGCCCCGACTACCCCGAATACCTGCAGTGGATCCACTTTGCCGAGAGCTCCGGCATACTGCCGCTGCTGCTCGACATGTTCGTGCGCAAGGATGGCAGCCCGATGCGCTTCCTGCCGGACTACGCCAAAGCGGAGTGCGCCAAGGTGCTGGGCTATCTAAATGCGGTCTTGAGCACTCGCCACTATCTGGTGGGGGACCGTCTCTCCGGCGCCGACATCATGAACTCCTTCCTGGTGGATCTGCTGGCCCAGGGCGGCCAGCTGGCACACTTCCCGCACCTGCAAACCTACTGGGAACGCCTCAATACCCACCCGGCCCGCCAAAAAGCAGCTGTGCTGGAGCGTGAGCTGGATCTGGGCACCTGATCCTCTGCCCTCAGCGCCTCACCCCGAAATGCAAAACACCCCGACAATCGGGGCGTTTTCTTTTCAGCTCGTCAGCCAAATGCTCAGAGCGCGTGGGAAAGGATCCTGGCGACCTTGTCCGGATCTATGTCCTGCTGCTCACCCAGCGCCGTCAGGCCGAAACGCTTGAGGTTGGAGCAGATACCTGGGATGCAGCTCTCGCTCAGACCGTAGTCGGCGAGACGGGTGCCCACCCCCATCTGCTGGAAGAACTGCTCGGTGCGGATGATCGCCTCCTCGATGTGCAGCGCCTTGTCCTCCCGGCTCGAATGCCAGACCCGTTCGGCGAACTGGGCCAGCTTCTCCTGCTTCTGGGCCGCCTGCTCACGCAGCAGGGAGGGCAGCACCACCGCCAGACTCTGGGCATGATCCAGCCCGTGCAGCGCGGTGAGCTGGTGGCCGATGGCGTGAGTGGACCAGTCCTGGGGCACGCCGCGGCCGATGAGACCATTGAGCGCCAGGCTGGCGGCCCACATCAGGTTGGCGCGCACCTGATAATGGGTGGGATCCACCAGGGCTTTGGGGCCGTTATCCACCAGCACCTGCAGCAAGCCTTCCGCCAGCCGGTCCTGCACCTCGCCCCCCACAGGGAAGGTGAGGTACTGCTCTATGATGTGGACGAAGGCATCCACCACCCCATTGCCGATCTGGCGGGCGGGCAGGCTGTAGGTGGTGGTGGGATCGAGCACGGCAAACACAGGTTGCACCAGCGGATTCATGAAGGAGAGCTTGGCCTCCCCCCGACTCACCACGGCGGCGGGATTGCTCTCCGAGCCAGTGGCGGGCAGGGTCAGCACGCAGCCCAGAGGCAGGGCCGCCTTGACGGGCGCCTTGTGCAGCAGTATCTCCCAGGGATCCCCCCCCTCGAAGCAGGCCGCGGCGGCCACGAACTTGGTGCCATCCACCACGGATCCGCCGCCGACCGCCAGCAGGAAGTCTATGCGCTCGCGCTTGACCAGCGCCACCGCCTCCATCAGCTGATCGTACTGGGGGTTGGCCCCTATGCCTGAAAACTCCTGCCAATCCCTCCCCGCCAACGCCTGGGTCAACTGGTCATAGACGCCGTTTTTCTTGATGCTGCCACCGCCGTAGAGCACCAGCAGGCGACTACCTGCCGGGATCAGGTCGGGCAGGCTGGCGATCTGGCCGTCACCAAAACAGACCCGGGTAGGATTGGCATATTGGAAGTTGTACACGGCAAAGCCCTCGGTTGAATGCATGCAAGGGGATTGTGCGCCCGTGGCTCCGGCAGGTCAAAAAACGGGAGCCGGCTATCAAAACACGCATTGCGTTCGAGTCCAGTGGGTTGGTCAGGCGCGGCTCTGCTATGGTCTGTCAGGAAGGCGGTGCCATGTGCCATCCGGGCCTGCATGCCCACCTCCTTTCATCCTCATTTCCCGTCATAAGGTCTGAAACATGAAATTGAAGCATGCATGGATTGCCGGTCTGCTCTCCCTCTCGACCTGCCTGGTGCAAGCCGCCGAGGTGGTCACCGAAGTCGCGACCGCCCCGGGCAAGGCCAGTCTGGTTGAAGCCGTGACTGCCCAGGCGACGGTGACTGCCATCGACATGGCGAGCCGCAAGGTCAGCCTGAAAAATGACGCCGGTGAAGCGTTCGACATAGTCGCCGGTGAACAGGTCACCAACCTGCAAAACCTCAAGGTTGGCGATACGGTGGCACTGAGATACCTGCAGATGCTGGATCTGGAACTGCTCAAGGGCACGGCTGGCGTCAGACAGCGCGTCGTCGAGATGGATGCGGACAAGGCCGCCGCTGGCCAGAAGCCGGGGGCCGGGGTGGGTGTCAAGGTCACACTGTATGGGGACGTCATCGACGTCGACAAGGTGCAGCAGACGGTCACGGTCAAAGGGGTGGATCACACCCTGGTGGTCAAGGTGCACAACCCGGCGCAGTTTGCCCTGATCGCCAAAGGGGATCAGATCAAGGCTGTCCAGACCCAGGCGGTGGGTATCGGCATTGTGCCCGAGAAAAAATAGTACCCGAGAAGAAATAGCGCCTGAGAAGACATAGCGCCGGAGCAGAAACGGGGCCGGGGAGGCAGCAACCCCAAGAGCCCGTCAAAAAGGGAGGGACATCACCCCTCCCTTTCTCATTGTGATGTCATCATCCCTTCCACATGGGAAAGGCGGCGTCATTACCCGAGGCAACACCTTGCCCCCGATGACCACGGATTGCCGTTCGAGTCGTGCAGGCCATCACTCAGGTAGTCTTGGTCTCTTCCTTTGGCTCGCTCTTCTTGCCGGTGAGGCGATCCACGGCATCTTGCAGCATGGTCTCCTTCTGCTCGTTCAAGGCCTTGCTCTGCTGCTCGCGCTCTTCGGCAGAGAGTTGCTTGTTGTCGGCGATCGCCTTGAGCTTCACCTCTATCTCGTTGAACTTCTTGCGATCAAACCCAAGCGCCTTGTCCACCAGCTGCTGCATCATGCCCCCCTTGTCCGAGTTCATGTCCAGCGCAGGCGGCAGCTTGCTGTTCTTGGCCAGATGCTCATAGGTGAGCGCCTGCTGCGCCTTGCTGGTCAGTCGCTGGGAGGAGAGGTTGACCAACTCCTCCCAGCCGCCACCCTGACCACTGTCGGCACCGCTGAGGGTGGTGAGGGCGCGGGAGTTGGACGCACTCTGGGCAAGTTGCTGGCTGTAGGGTTTGATATCCATGGGGACTCCAATCTGTATGCCGATCCGGCATGACGCTTTGGCTGATTCGATAACATGGGGCGCCAGGCCCCACCATTGTCAATTAAACCAGCAAGTTACAGGCCAACTTTCCAGATGGGGCCAAATCCTGCACTCAGGCTGGCGCCACGCCCATTGCTCGTAGCAAGCCAGGCGTCAGAATCATGACTCCTGCGCCGCCCCGTCATGATATTGCGGCACATCTCTCTACACTCGAGCGCCTCTGCCAGAGAAAGCCAAGGATTAGCGCGCAGTTCACAAAACAAACAACTGCAGAAGCCTACAATTTTGGCGCACGATAGAACCAGCAAGCAGTGTTATGGATGAAATGTTTGCGACATCAATGATCGGCAGACCAATCCACCGGCATACTTCCATGCCGCCATCGGCCTGCGGCAGCGCGCATCCCATCCCACCGCCTGACTTTCACTCACAGTTACGCTTCGGGCAATGCCATGAAAAAACACACCTTGAGTCTCCTCTCCGCCACCCTGCTCACCCTGCTTGGCACCAGTGCCGACGCCTGCACCGGCCTTGTCGTCGGCAAGGGCGCCAGTGCCGACGGCAGCGTGATGATCGCCAGAAACGAGGATTTTGGCGTCAACAACTGGAACAAGTATTTGGCCTTCCGACCCGCCCAGCAGAACGAGGGCAAGGTCTGGAAGCTCGGCAACGGGCTGGAAGTGCCCATGCCCAAGGCCTTCCTCGCCTACTCCGCCATTCGCGACTGGGACGCCGCCACCAGCGACCCCGCGGGCAAATATTATGAGGAGCGCGGCATCAACGAGTTCAACGTCGCCCTCTCGGCCACCACCAGTGCCGAGGTCAACGACAGTGCCCAAAAAGCCGATCCGCTGATCGAGAAGGGAGTGATTGAAGCCATCATCCCCACCCTGATCCTGCCGCAGGCCAGGAGCGCCAAAGAAGGCGTCGCGCTGCTTGGCCGCTATGTGGAGCAATATGGCGCCGGTGAGGGCAACAGCCTCTACCTGGCGGATGTGAACGAGGCCTGGCTGATGGAGATTGGCTCCGGCCACCACTGGATCGCGGTGCAGGTGCCGGACGACAGCTACGCCATGGTGGCCAACGGTCTGCGCATCCACGGCGTCAATCTAGACAGCGCCGATGTGCTGCACTCGCCCAAGCTTCTGGAGTTCGTGCACCAGCACAAGCTGCTGGATAACGCCGATCCCAAGGACTTCAATTTCGCCAAGGCGTTCGGGGTCATTGCCGACCCCTATAACGTGGATCGGGAGTGGCTCGGCCAACAAATGCTGACAGCCTCCCACCAGCAGGCGACCCGGCAGGCGCAATACCCGCTGTTCATGAAACCGGATGCCCCCATCGCCGTGCCGGACGTGGCCAGGGTGCTGAGCGCCACCTATGAGGGCACGCCGCTCGCTGGCAAGGCGGAGCGACCGATCCGCATCGATCGTCAGCTCGAATCCCACGTGATCCAGCTGCGCAAGGAGATGCCCAAGGAGCTGCAGGGGCTCATCTGGCAGAGCTACGGCGTGCTGGCCGAATCCGTGATGGTGCCGCTCTACAGCCCACTGGAATCCTACCCTCTGCCCTATCGCATCGGCAGCGACAGCTACTCCGATGATTCCGCCTACTGGCAGTTCCGCAGCCTGACAGCGCTGGCCAACACCAATCCGGACAAGTATCTGCCGCTGCTGCGGGGCGTCTGGAGCAAGGAGAGCGCCAAGCTCTACAAGGAAGTGGCGGTGCTCGACAAGACCCTCAAGCAGACCTACACCAACGACAAGGCCACCGCGCTCGGACTGGCCGCCGACTACTCCTACGGCCAGCTGGAGCAGACCTACCAGATGGCCAAAGAGTTGCGCTACAAGCTGATGACGGATCTCACCAAGAGCACGGAGAAGAAATATTCAGAGGAGGAGTTCAAGAAGATCATGAGCCTCTGACCGACTCAGCAAATAAAAGAGGCACCCAAGGGTGCCTCTTTTATTTCGTCAGCTACAGCCGTCAGCGACGGCTGATATGGAGCGGGCCGAAGGTCTGCGCCACCGGCATGATCTCGATACTGTTGATATTGACGTGGGCGGGCTGCTGGCTGACCCAGAGCACTGTGTTGGCGATGTCTTCCGGCTGAATGGCCTGCACCCCCTGATAGACGGTGGCCGCCTTGGCATCGTCACCGTGGAAGCGCACGTTGGAGAACTCGGTGCCGCCGCACAGACCCGGCTCCACATTGGTGACGCGGATGGCGGTGCCCGCCAGATCGGCGCGCAGGTTCAAGCTGAACTGCTTCACGAACGCCTTGGTGGCGCCGTAGACGTTGCCGCCCGGATAGGGGTAGGTGCCTGCGATGGAGCCTATGTTGACTACGTGGCCACGATTGCGCGCCACCATGCCTGGCAGCAGCAGGCGGGTGAGCAGGGTCAGGCCGCTGATATTGGTGGCTATCATCTGCTCCCAGTCTTCGAGATCCGCCTTGTGGGCGGGTTCCAGCCCCAGGGCCAGACCGGCGTTGTTGACCAGCAGATCCACTTCTTGCCAGGCAGCCGGCAGGCCAGCGATGGCGGCTTGAGTCGCCGTCTTGTCCTGCACGTCGAATACCAGCGGCAGGAAGCTGTCACCCAGCTCATCGCCCAAGGCAGCCAGACGTTCAGCACGTCGGCCTGTGCCTATCACCCTGTAACCCGCGTTCACCAGCTGGCGGCTGATGGCCTCCCCAAAGCCGGACGAAGCACCCGTTACCATTGCAATCATCTGAACCTCCATATCTACACCGATATTGTTATTTATGTGTTTGAATCCACTCAGATTCATTCATCGCTCAATTCACGCCCGGTCACCTTTCGCCAGACAAATACCACCAGATGGAGCAGGAACAGGCCTGAGCCTCCCAGCGCGAACAGCAGACCAGTGAGGGCATTGACCGAGGTGTCGGCACCAAACCACCACCACACCAGCCAGCCGATCAGGCCGATGACAAACGTCTGGATGGCGCAGACAGGGCAGCGCCCCAGCTTGGCCTTGATGGCGGTGGCAAGGCAGTCTTCACAACTCATCCTGAGCAGCCCGCCTTGCCGTGTTGCAAGGCTGCTTTACCGCCTATGCGGTGCTTGCGGGCCAGACCGCGCAGCTGACGCTCCTCGTCACCAATGAGTGACAACACCAGCCGGTGAGCATGCTGGTCGCGGCCATAGTAATCCGGCAACCTCTGCTGTGCCTTGAATCCCAGCGCCTGATAGAGGGCAAGCGCCTCTTCATTGGCATCGCCCACCTCGAGGCGCACTGCCCCCCAGCCAGCTTCGCGCCCCTCCCGGATCACCTGCTCCAGCAGACGGCGGGCCCAGCCCTGACGACGAATGGTCCAGCGGATGGCGAGGGTCTGGATCACCAGCCGATCCCACCCTCTGTGCTCCAGCAGGCTGAGATATCCCATCAGCTGTGACGTCTCATCCAGCAGCAGCAGGGTGCGCCCCTTGGCGTGGGTGAGCAGATAGTGCCAGCGGCTGCGGCCAAAGGCGACTTCGGGGGGAAAGCAGTAGCGTTCCAGCTTAACGATGGCGCCCAAATCATCGGTTCGGGCCGCGCGCACGGTCAACACAGGGAGTCCTTGTTCGGTTATTTATCTTCAGCACCAGAAATGCGACTTGTATCACAAGTTACCAAAGCAGAATATTAGGCACTGTAACCTCTTGTTTCCCCTCGCGCCATTGTCGTGCTTGTCGGTGCATCGAAGCCCACTGGGGATACTGCCATTCAAGGCAGTCCTTTCTGTGGAGCCGAAGAACTATGAGTACCTATGTCATCGTCGAAGAGCTGGGCGACTGGCCTTGCCATGCCGATTATCTGCTGACCGCCCGCACCTACCTGCAACACGGCGTGCCGACCACGGGCGGCAGACCCCGCATCATCAACCTCTGCCGCGATCTGGAGCACCTGAGCGCGGGCTACTACTGCTCCCTGCTGGCGCAGGCCCGGGGTCATCACTGCCTGCCGGGATTGCAAGCCATCAGCGTGTTGCAACCCCAGCAGCCGCCAGCCAAGCTGTGGCGCAAGGTGCAGGGCTGGCTGGCCCAGCAGAGCGAGGATCGCATTCGGGTTCGCGCCATCTTCGGTCAGAGCGAACAGAGCGAGCTGGCGGGACTGGCCCGCTACTACTACGGCCTGAGCCAGTTGCCGCTGCAGGAGCTGACCCTCAAACGCGGTCGGCACGGCTGGTCGGTGCGCCAGCAACAAAGCCTGTCTCCACTGGATCTGAGCCAGAGCGAGAAGGCACTGATGCTGCACCATGCCCAGGCGCTGGTCGGCGCCGGGGATGGGGAGCATGCGGCGCCGCTCTACCAGCTCGCTATCCTGGTGGATCCCGATGATGGCCGCGCCAGCAGCGATGCCCTGGCCCTCGACCGCTTCATCAAGGCGGCCGCTGCACAGGGGATCCAGGCCGAGATACTTGCCCCCTCCGCCATAGAGCGGCTGCCGGAGTTCGACACCCTCTGGCTGCGGGCAGAAACCGCCGTCGGCCACTACACCTTCGAATTTGCCCGCCGCGCCGAGCAGCTCAAGATGCCGGTGATCGACAGCTCCCGCGCCATCCTCGCCTGCAGCAACAAGCTCTATCTCTACGAGCTGATGGTGCGCAGCGGCGTGCCCATGCCGCCCACCATGGTGGTCACCCGCCGTGGTCGCCACCAGGTGGACGAGCTGGTGCAGCGGCTCGACCTGCCGTTGATGGTAAAAGTGCCCGACGGTGCCCAGGGGCGGGATCTCGCCATGGCCAGCGATGAACAGCAGCTTGCCCGCCTGTTGGACGAAGGACTGGGTCGCTCCGCCCTGCTGCTGGTGCAAAGCCGGATCCCTGCCGAATTTGACTGGCGTATCGGCTTTCTCGACGGCTCGCCGCTGTTCGCCTGTCGCCGCTACCGCCCCGAACCCGGCAACCGCATCCGCCGCCGCAAACACCCCCTCGACATGAGCCGGATAGAGGCACTGCCGCTCACCGAGGTACCGGAACGAGTGCTGCAAACGGCCCGCCGCGCCGTGCATCAGCTCGGCAACGGCCTGTTCGGGGTCGACCTGCGCCAGCAGGGGCGCGACTGCGTGCTGCTGGAAATCATCGACAATCCCTGGATACGTGGCGATATTGAGGACAGAGAGGCAAAGGACCTCTACGAGCGCCTGGCCAGGGCCTTCCGGCAACGGCTGGAAAACCGGGGGCAAAGCGCGGCAGGATAACAAGCATCGACAGCAGAGGTGATTATGATGACAGCGGATTGGTGGGACATAGCGCCCCTTGGCTGGGAGAACATCCTGGCCTGCCTGGTATGCGGCACCCTGGTGGGGCTGGAGCGGCAACTGCGCGGCAAGCCGGTCGGGATCCGCACCTCTTCGCTCATCATTCTCGGCACTTACTGCTTTCTCGCCATCGGTGCCGCCGTCAGCCCCCAGGGAGCCGATCAGGCACGGGTGCTGGGTCAACTCATCACGGGGATCGGCTTTCTCGGCGCCGGCGTCATGATGACCCGGGATGGTCAGGTACTGGGCGTCACCTCGGCTGCGACCGTCTGGATGCTGGCGGCACTCGGCGCCCTCATCGGCATGGAGATGCTGCACCAGGCCGTGTTGCTCACCGGCGTCACCCTGGCCATTCTGGTGGGGGTGGATTATCTCGAGACCAGCTTCAAGAGTCTGCGCCGCGGGGTGCACAACCGGCTGGAGAGCTGGCGCCACGGCAATAGCCATGCGCCTGCCGCCAATACCCATCAGGACGAGCTTGGCAGCGGTATCGAGAAGTAACCCACCACAATGAACAAGGGCTCCAGACTGGAGCCCTTGTTGTTACTCGCCAGCCTTATTGCAACAGCAGGAAGCGACCGCTCAGCGGTGGCAAGTCCACCGTCACACTGCTGCCACCCAGCGCCAGACTCTCGCCGCTTTGCAGATCCACCAGGGCACTGCCACTACGCAGTTTGCCGACCGGCAGGGCATAGCTTTGAGGCGTGGTGGAGACGTTGAGCAGGTAGACAATCTGCTCTGCCGCCGTCTGTTTGATGTCGCCATAAACACTGCCATCGGCCACCAGCTTGACTCGCTCCCCCTGATAGAGGGCGGGATGCGTGGCGCGCATCGCCAGCAACTGGCTGAGCCACTGCTTGAGCTCGGCCTGATCGCTGCTCGGCACGAAACCGGTGACACCGGGCACCTTGCCATCGCTGCGGGCCACGTGATCGTCACAGAGTCCCTGCGCCGCGCAGTCGCCGCTCACCTGCTTGGCAAAGCCCGGTACCTCGTCGCCAAACTCCTCGCCGTAATAGAAGGTGATGGGGCCTGAGCGAGCCGCGAGGAAGCTGAAGGCCGCCTTGTGGCGCTGCCAGTAGTCCGCCGGATTGAAATTTCCCCGCTCCAGCAGGTCACCGAAGCGTACCAAATCGTGGTTGCCCAGCATCAGATTTGGCATGGCGTGGCTGGGGTAGTTCTCCACCTTGTTCCAGCTGGCATCCAGCACGCTGGCCCCCTGCCCGCCCTTGCCGGACTCCTCCACCGCCAGCGCCTGTACTATGCCGTAGCGCAGCGGGAAGTCGAATGCCGAGGAGAGCGCCGGCTTGTCGCTCGGGCCATAAGCCTGGGCCCGGATCTCGTCAGCACTCTTCCATACCTCACCCACCATGTAGCCCAGGGTGCCCCACTGTTGGCCCGCTGCCTTGCGTGCCGCACTGGCCTGTTCGACCTCGCCGCGAATGGCACGCCATTCGTCCAGCCCCAGCTGATAGGCCTGATCCAGTCGCCAGCCATCGATGCCGTACTGTTCGACCCAGTAACGCGCCACCTCCTTGAAGTAGGCGAGGCTCTCGGGTTGGCTGTAATCCACCAGCTGGCCCGGATAACCGGCCCCCCCGCTCTTGAGCGCAGGCTGGCGCCCCTCTGGCGACGGCTTGCTCACTCCCACCTTGTTGACGTGACCGAACACGCCATCGAGGAAGACGTAAAGGCCGCGCTGGTGCGCCGCATCCACCAGCTGTTTGAGCTGGGCATTGCTGCCAAAGTTGGGATCCACGGTGAAAAAATCACAGGCGAAGTAGCCGGTAGCATCCAGCTTGTCATCCCCCCCCTGACCCGCGCAGGAGTCAAATACAGGGGTGAGCCAGATGGCGTTGACGTTGAGGCTCTTGATGTGATCCAGGCTGTCGATGATCCCTTGCAGATCGCCGTTGTGCCCGGAGGGGCCATAACCGACGCCGTAGTTGGCGGCGCTGTCGCCATCGACGAAAGACTCCACCATCACCTGATAGGTTCTCAGGTTGCAGGCGGCCTGGTCATTGCCGTAACAGGCGCGGCTGGCCGAGGTCACCGGTGGATTGACCAGAGGTGGCTGAGCCTCGCTGCTGGAGCCACCGCCCCCGCTGCCGCACGCCGTCAGGAACAATGCGGCCCCGAGCAGGCCGCCATAGCGCAAACGTCCTTGTTTCATTGTTATCTTCCCGCTGTGGTGGTGCTGGCGCAGAGCGCGCCACCCTTGAAGCCATGATACCCAGCTCACCACTGCGGGTCTGTGACTGAAAACGTTACCCGCTTCAGTCGGTTAGAGCCCCCTGGCTGGCAGTTGGCACACACCCGGTTCAAAGCACGCCGGCAGAGGCGAAGCGATAGTTGACTGACAGCCAGAAGGCGCGGCCCGGCTCGGGAATACGACCAATCTGCTCATACCCCAGCCCAGCCTGGCTGGCGTGTACCGACTTGGAGAGGTGCTCGTAGTAGAAGGTATCGAACAGGTTGTCGATACCGGCGGACAACTGCCACCCTTCGCTCACCTGCCAGGCACCGCTCAGGTTCATGGTGAAGAAACCAGGTGTCTCCCCCTGATCCTGACCGGCCACAGTGCCCGATCCCACATCTACCCTCTTCTGCGCCGCGACGGCGCGCCCCAGCAGCGTAAAGCTCCAGTCCTCATCCGGCTGCCAGCCCAGGGCCAGCTTGCCATCGAGTGGTGGCATCTGGGCCAGCGGCTTGCTGTCGCTCCGGTTTTCGCCGTAGACCACTGCCAGACCACCATCGAGGCGCCACTGTTCGGCAAACTGCCAGCGCCCTTCCAGCTCGCCGCCCCGGGTCTGGGCCTCTATGTTGCGCACCTGGTTCGACTTGCTGTGATAGAGCAGGTAGTCCTTGATGTCGGCACTGAACAGGGAGAGGGTCAGATCCAGATCGCGGCTGCGCAGGGCCAGCCCGGCATCCCACTGGCGGCTGCGCTCGGGGTTGAGAGTGAAGGGGACCCTGTCCTTGCTGCGCTCCCAGTAATCCGGTGCCCGCTCGGCCTGGCCCCAGGCCAGATAGCTCGACCAGGCTGGCGACCACTGGTATTCGTAGCGGCCAAAGCCGCTGTCGAGCACCAGCTTGTCGCTATAGAGGGTCTGATCGCCGGCGCCATATTTGGTGGTCTCCACCCGATCCTGACGATAACCCCCCTTGTAGCTGTGGGCCCCCTGTTGGCGACCCAGCTCGCTGAACCAGCCTTGCTGTTCGAATCGCAAAGTACGCTGGCGAGGCTGGCTGGCGTAATCCACACCACTGCGGGCCCTGTGCTGATCCCGGTTGGCATCGAGTCCGGCGGTCAGCAACCAGTCGGCCGGCAGGGCGATATCGTTGGCCCAGCGGCCGCCGGTATTGCGACGATCCGGGTTGGAAAGCATCTTGATGCCGCTGTTTGGCCGCAGGCTGAAGTTGTCCATGATGTGGTCTATGTCGTTGTCCCACAGCGTCAGCTCACTGCGGCGCCACTGCTGGCTGATCGCCTCCTGCTTGAACTTGAGACCGAAAGACTCCCGGTCGAACATGGGGCCATCCATCATGCGATCCGCGTAGGCGGCGCGGGCGTTGCTGCGCTCGGCGGTCAGCTCGAGCAGGGTATTGTCGCCCGGCGTCCAGCCCAGCTGGGCCGTGCCGTTTTCCCGACGATAGAAGGAGCGCACCTTGTCGCCATGACCATCGCGGTAGTCATCGCTGTCGGAGTGGGTGAACTGGCCGCGCAGATAGCCCTCGGGGGCGCCGACGGTGGCATCCAGCATCTGGTCGTCACGACCGGAACTGCCATACAGCGCCGAGGCTTCGGCCTTGACACCGGGAGCACTGAACTCGGGTCTGTCTCGCTCAAACAGCACGGTTCCCGCCAGGGTGGCACCCTGCTCCAGGGATTGCGGCCCCTTCAACACCCGTATCCGGTCGAAAGATTGGGGAAATACATAGGCGGTGGGCGGGTCCATGCGACCGCCACAGCCACCGGCCAGCATGCCGCCATCCATCTGCACGTTGAGGCGGGACATGCCCATCCCCCGCAGCACGGGATCGCCCCCCAGCCCCCCCTTGCGCACCATGCTCATGCCGGTGACGTTCTTCAGATAACCGGCGCCATCGGCGGCAGGCATGGGGGAGCCCGGCTTCTTGGGATCCAGGGTCACTTCCAGAGTGCTGGTCGGGCGGCTGGCGACCACCACCATGGGCTCCAGCCGTTGCACCTGCTCCTGACCGGCTGCGCCGTGGCAGGCGAGGCCACCCACCAGCAAGGCGAGAGGGGTGCGCATAAAATGAGCCATGAATTTTCCTTATCTATCTATTTATCTTGTTTTTTTAATCTCTACCAAAAAACCTTTCTGCTGGGGAAAGGTTTGCCATCTGGCCGCAAAAAAGGCCTGCGACCAAGATGTGGCAAGCCTTGTCAGGCGACGGCAAGAGAGGGTTGGCAAAATGTTGCGCAGGTTTTACCCAAATTGGGTAGAGAAGGCAAACGGACAAACATTCCAGTTACAGGAATCTGGGGATGGCTCACAAAAAGAGGGTTAGTTGAAGGCTTCCCGCTCATTGATGGGTTTGATCAGGTGATACACCTCGTGGGCCGAGAGGGTGCAGCCAGCGGGCCATTCCAGCTGATGACGGCGGTTGATGAAGACCCTGGCACAGCGCCGCTCCGAATCCAGCGCCGCAAACAGGGGCTGTGTGCGCCAGGGGGCCAGATCCAGCGCTCCCGTGGTACCGTCGGAGAGCACCACAAACAGCCGCCATCCCTGCAAATATTCCACATCGATAAAAACCGGCATCCCTTCGGCTCCGATTGAGAAAATTCGGCGCCATTATAAACAAGCCCCCAGCGCCGCTTTGCAGGACGGATCACACTTTTTCCAGCCATTTATGCTGTCTTCAATCCCTGCGTCTTGTCACATAAAGGGCATAAATCGTGCCAAAACATCCCTTTTATCGGCAACTACACGCAACCTTTCTCAAAGCTCAGTGTCATAAGCCTGCAATATAAAAACAATGTGCCTGAGGACGGGTGCAAACAGGCTTGTAGGAACAACAATGACCACTATCAGACAATGGCTGGGACCGTTTTGGCCCATCGCCGTTTTTTCATTTATCGCGCTTGTCTCTCTCTCCGCCAGCCGAGTCGGCCTCGGCGTTTGGCAACTGGAACGGGTCAATGCCGTCGCAGGTTGGCCAGAGATGCTGCTGCAAGGGCTGCGGGTCGATATCGCGACCCTCTGCTGGCTGTGGGGTGTCCCCGCCATGCTGACCATGCTGCTGGCCGGGCCCCACGCCATTGGCCGGGCCTGGTTGCAGCTCATCAGGGTCTGGCTGACGCTGGGACTCTGGCTGATGCTCTTCCTCGAGATCTCCACTCCCTCTTTCGTGACCGAGTACGGCGTGAGGCCCAACCGCCTCTATGTGGAGTACCTCATCTATCCGAAAGAAGTGCTCTCCATGCTGTGGGCCGGCCGCAAGGGTGAACTGCTGATCGCCATGTTGTTCAGCCTGCTGACCCTGGGAGGAGGTTGGTGGCTGAGCGGTCGTCTGCTGCGCGGACTCAGCTTCCCCCGCTGGTATCTGCGCCCGGCCTTCGCCCTGCTCATTCTCACCATCGGCTTCCTCGGCGCCCGCTCCAGTCTGGGTCATCGCCCTCTGAATCCGGCCATGGTCGCCTTTGCCAGCGACCCTCTGATCAATGCCCTTACCGTCAACTCCGCCTACTCGGTGTTTTTCGCCATCAAGCAGATGGGGGGCGAAGAGGATGCCAGCCAGTTCTATGGCCAGTTGCCTCGGCAACAGATCCTTGACCTCATTCGCCAGGAGAGCGGCCGCGAGCCCCATGACTTCAGCTCGACGGCCCTGCCCAGCCAGACCTTCAACGAAGCCAGCTATATCGGCCAACCCAAGAATCTGGTGATCCTGTTGCAAGAGAGCCTGGGAGCCCAGTTCGTCGGCTCCCTCGGCGGCCTGCCGCTCACCCCCAATCTGGATGCTCTCTCGCAACAGGGTTGGGCATTCGAGCAGCTCTACGCCACTGGCACCCGTTCGGTGCGCGGCATAGAAGCTGTGCTGACCGGTTTCACGCCGACCCCGGCCCAGGCCGTGGTCAAGCTAGGCAAGAGCCAGACCAACTTCTTTACCATCGCGGATCTGCTCAAGCAACGCGGCTACGACACCAGCTTCATCTATGGTGGCGAGAGCCATTTCGACAACATGCGCAGCTTCTTCCTCGGCAACGGCTTTACCACCATAGTCGAACAGAAAGACTTCAAGAACCCGGTATTCGAGGGCTCTTGGGGCGCCTCCGACGAGGACCTGATGACCAAGGCAGACGAGACCTTCAAGGCGCTGCACAAGGAGGGCAAGCCCTTCTTCAGCCTGGTGTTCAGCTCCAGCAACCACGATCCTTTTGAATTCCCGGACGATCGCATCGCGCTCTACGAACAACCCAAGCAGACCCGCAACAACGCCGCCAAGTACGCGGACTACGCCATCGGGGAGTTCTTCAAGAAGGCGAAGCAGTCCGACTACTGGAAAGACACCCTGTTTCTGGTCATCGCCGACCACGACAGTCGGGTTGGTGGTGACAGTCTGGTCCCCATTCCCCGCTTCCACATTCCCGGCGTCATCATCGGTGACGGCATAACCCCGAAGCAGGACCCGCGCATCGTCAGCCAGATCGACATGGCACCGACCCTGCTCTCCCTGATGGGGATAAGCGCCGACTATCCCATGCTGGGCAAGGATCTGACCCGCATGCCAGCCGACTGGCCGGGGCGCGCCATCATGCAGTACGACAAGAACTTCGCCCTGATGCGGGGCAAGGATGTGGTGATCCTGCAACCGGAGCGTCCGGCGCAAGGCTTCATCTATGAGGATGCCAGCGAAACCCTCACACCTGCACCGCAACCGGATGCCATGAAGGATGCCGCCCTCGGGCTGGCGCTGTGGGGGAGTCTGGCCTACCAGAAAGGGCTCTACCAGACGGCGCCGGATACCCGGACAGTGCTGAACTGATCCCGCCAACGCAACAATATAAAACCCGCCAGTTGGCGGGTTTTATATTGGGCGAGACACGCCATCAGATATTGAGGAAACAGGGCAGGGAACGGCTGAATCTGTGCTCGAACACCAGCGAGGTTTCGAGGTGCACCACCTCTTCCCGTGAAGTGAAGTGATCGAACACGAAGTTGCGCAGGTGCTCGGTATCGGCGACGCAGAGGTGCACCAGAAAATCATCCTTGCCACCCATGTGAAACAGGCTGATCACCTCGGGCAACGCCAGTATGGCATCGCGGAAGGCATCGATGATCTGGCGGCTGTGGCGCGCCAGTTGCAGCGAAACCATGGCCTGGATATGGCCACCCAGCGCCTGATGATCCACTTCGCAATGTGCCCCCTTGAGCACCCCGTCCTGCTGCAGCTTGCGCACCCGCTCCAGGCAAGTGGACGGAGCCACCCCGACCAGGGCAGCCAGATCCTTGTTGGTCATGCCCGCATCGCGAAACAGATGGGCCAGGATATCCAAATCCAGTTGATCCAGGTTTCTCATCTTAACTCCTTGAACCGATCAATTTTTTAGACTCTGCCCGTAAACCGGGCCGAACACAACGCAGATTGACATAGAGGCAGCACCCCCTATGCTTTGGCGCACTCAGGAGCCGGGCCATATCAGGCCCCCTCCCCCTTGCAGGCCTCATAAGGACCTTTATGTACTCGTCTCATCCCTTCTGGAGCCAGGAAGTGCCCCGCGTCGATGGCCAGTTGCTGCTGACCCCCTGCCCCGGCACCCAGCAGGTACCGCTGCCACTGGCACTGGATCAGCTGAGGTTTGCCGGTGCCCACGGGGTAGTGACGCTCATGACCGCCACCGAGCTGGCAGAGCTGGATCTGGCGCACCTCGGTCGTCAGGTCGAGCAGGAAGGCATGCGCTGGTTCCACCTGCCCATCGAAGACGATCAGGCCCCCGATGCCACCTTCGAACACGCCTGGCAGCTGGCGTTGCCACAACTGAGCGCGCTGCTGCACGATGGCAAGCATCTGGTCATCCACTGTCAGGGGGGCAGCGGCCGCACAGGTCTGGTCGCGGCCGCCCTGCTGATCTCCCTCGGCCAGCCACAACAGGAGGCCATGGCCGCCATCAAGGCCCACAGGCCCAAGGCCTTCACCCTGCCGGCGCATCGCCAATGGCTGGATGCCCTGGCCACGAGGCTGGATCAGGCCGACTGACCCTGACCGCTCGCCCTACTTGGGTTGCTGGTAGGTAAATACCTTGCCGATATCTTCCACTCGATAGCTGGTGAGCTGGTAGACGTAATAGTTGAGCCAGTTGGAAAACAACAGATGGCCGTGGCTGCGCCAGCTGGCGCGCGGCGGCTGGGCCGGATCATTGTTCGGGTAGTAGTTGACCGGAATGACGGGGTCGAGCCCGGCCGCCAGATCCCGCTGATACTCTCCATCCAGGGTCAGCACATCGTATTCAGGGTGGCCGGTGACAAATACCTGACGACAATCATTGGTGGCCGCCAGGTAGACCCCCGCCTCCTCGGACTCGGCAAAGATCTGCAGGTCGGTGTGGGCACGGATGAGATCCCCGTCGAAGGCCGCATAGCGAGAGTGGGGCGCCACGAACTCGTCGTCGAAACCACGCAGCAGCGGCTCGTTCTCATCGAGGCGATGGTGGCGATAGACACCGGACAGTTTCTCGCCATGGGTCTGCTTTTCCATGCCATACAGGGCCTTGAGCGCCGCCTGTACGGCCCAGCAGAGGAACAGGGTCGAGGTCACGTGTTGATGGGACCACTCTATGATCTCGACGATCCGCGGCCAATAGACCACCTCCTCGAACTCCACCAGCCCGAGTGGTGCCCCCGTGATGATCATGCCGTCATAGTTGTTGCCGCGAACCTGCTCGAAATCGTGATAGAAGTTCTCGAGATGGGCCTGAGGCGTGTTCTTCGACTCCCGATCGTCGATGCGCAGCAGATCCACGTCTACCTGCAGCGGCGAGTTGGAGAGCATCCGCATCAGCTGGATCTCGGTTTCAATCTTCTTGGGCATCAGGTTGAGGATCAACACCCGCAATGGGCGGATGTTCTGGGTGACGGCCCTGGATTCCGTCATCACGAAGATGTTCTCCTGCCCCAGCACTTCGGCGGCAGGTAACTGATCCGGGATCTTGATCGGCATGCTTACTCCCTGTACTGCATCGGTAAATATGTCTGGACATCCAGAAGCCTATAACAAAGCCACCCAGCCTGTCATCAGATACCTTTTGTATTCACCCCCACCTTTGACTAGCATACGGCTCAGTGTGTCTCTCGCAGCCAAGACAATGACAGGTATCAAAATTTCCGTGGACCGACTGCAAGTCGGCAATTTCGTCTCTCTGCCACTGGGTTGGCGCGAACACCCCTTCCTGTTTTCCAGCTTCAAGCTCAAGAATGAAGAAGAGATAGAGTTGATCCGTCGGCTCGGGCTCAAGATGGTCACCATCATTCCGGACAAGAGCGATGCGCCGCCCAAGCCACTGAGCCAGATCCAGGCACAGCCTGCCGAGGTGCCGGACACTTCGCTGCGCCAGGCCGAGATGCAGCGGGATAAAGAGCAGCGCATCGAGCAGTTGCAACAGTATCGTCGTGATTTGCAGCAGTGCGAGAAGCAGTTCCAGCAATCCCTGGCGCAGGTACGCAGCGTCATGAGCAAGATCCAGTCCCGTCCCCTCAACGCCATCGGCGAGGCCCAGGAGCTGATCAACGCCATGACGGAGCAACTGCTGGCGGTGGATGAGATGGTGCTGCACCTGGTCTCCGACAGCGAAGATAGCAACAACCTCTACTTCCACTCCCTCAACGTCAGCGTACTCAGCATGCTGCTGGCCAAGGAGTGCAACATGTCGGCCGACCAGATCCGTCAGGTCGGCATGGGCGCCCTGTTCCACGACATCGGCAAGCTGAAGATCCCGAGCCAGATACTGCGCAAGACAGAACCACTCACCAAGCCGGAGCAGAACCTGATGGCCCAGCATTCACGCTACGGCCTGGATCTGCTCAATCTGGCCAAGGATTTCCCCGCCGAGGCGAAAGGCATCGTGCTGCATCACCACGAATATCTGGATGGCAGCGGGCCCGAGGGGCTCAAGGGTGGGCAACTCGACCCGCTTACCCAGATGGTGTCGCTGATCAACGAGTACGACAACCTCTGCCACCTGCAGGCCAAGGTGCCCTACTCGGCCCTGAGCGGCCTCTACAAGCAGCGCAAGGCCCAGTTCAACCCTGAATACCTCAGCATGCTGATCCGGTTGATGGGCATATACCCGCCAGGCAGCGTGGTGCAGCTCTCCAACGGTCAGGTGGGACTGGTGATGTCGGTCAATGCCTCCCGCCTGCTCTACCCCTCTGTGCTGGTGTACGATCCTCGCATTCCTCGCCAGGAGGCTGTCATCATAGATTTGCAGCAGGCCGAGCTGTCCATCGCCAAGGTAATCCACCCCAAGCGACTGCCGCCAGCCGTGTTTGAATACCTCAATCCACGCACCCGGATCAGCTACTACTTCGAACAAGCCAAACCCTGATTGCCCCGGCCATGGTGCATGGCCGTCCCGGTTCACTTCCCCAGCCCAAGGAGCACCCATGCGTATCGAGATCATCAGTACCGGAGACGAAATAGTGACTGGGCTGGTGGTGGATACCAATGCCGCCTGGCTCAGCGCCCTGCTGCTGGATCAGGGCTGGCAGGTGCGCCGCCGCGCCACAGTGGGGGACAACCTCGCCGACCTGAAAACCGTGCTGCAGGAGAGCGCCAGCCGCGCCGACGTGGTGCTGGTGTGCGGCGGCCTGGGCCCCACCGCCGATGACCTCACTGCGCAGGCGGCAGCCGAAGCGTTCGGGCAATCGCTAACGCTGTTCCCTAAATGGCTGGCCACCATAGCGACGCGCTACGCCAGTCGGGGGCGCCCCATGGCGCAAAGCAACGCCAAGCAGGCCTGGCTGCCACAGGGGTGCGAGATCCTGGACAATCCGGTCGGCACCGCCTGCGGTTTCGTGGTCAGTCAGATGAACGGCCATGGCCCGTGTCAGCTCTTCTTCACCCCGGGCGTACCGTTCGAGTTCAAGCAGATGGTACGCGAGCAGATCTTGCCGCGCCTCAAACAGCTGGCTGGCGCGCAGACCGATACCGAGCTGCGCCGTTTCTACAGCTTCGGCATCTCGGAATCGGCCCTCTCGGACATGCTGGATGCGACGCCCTGGCCGGCAGGCATAGAGCTGGGTTATCGCTCCGCCATGCCGTTGATCGAGCTGAAACTCATCGGCCACGGTGCGACCAGGGCAGACATGGAGGCCGCCGAGGCGCGGCTGCTCGCAGCCATCCAGCCCTGGCTGGTGGGACGCGGGAATGACGAACCCGCGCAGCAGATCCTGACCCTGCTGGGAGACAAACCGCTGACGCTGCTGGAGGGGGAGAGCCGGGGTGCCCTGCTTGCACTCTGCCACGACCATCCCCGGCTGGAGGCTCACTACAGCCCCCATCTTGCCAGCGATCTGGCATTGCTGCCCGGCACCACAGTGGGCTTGCATCTGACCATAGGACAAGAGGGGGCTGACGGCGTGCCGCTGCTGCTCTGCGCCCATGGGCAGCAGACCGGCCAGACGGTGAGAGTCAACCATCCGGACCCCGAGAGCCGACGCAAGATCCTCGCCTTCGCCGCCCTCGACATGCTGCGCCGCCACCTGCAAGGCTTGCCCGTGCTCGGCGACTACCTCACCCTGGCCAGAACGACGCAGCGCAGCAGCTAGGCATCAAACGCCGCTACCCGCGCAAGCTGGCATCGGCGTACGCTTCAATCCAGACTCTTCTTGAACCTGTGGGCAGCCAGGGTCAGCACCAGCAGGGTGAACCCCGCCAGCCAGAACACATCCGGCAGCAACTCCGACAGCTCCCCTCCCCGCAGCACTATGCCCCTGATCAGCCTCATGAAGTGGGTGGCAGGCAGCACCTCTGCAATCCACTGGGCCGCCACCGGCATCCCCTCGTAGGGAAACATGAAGCCCGACAGCAATATGGATGGCAGCAGTATGAACACCGTCATCTGCATCGCCTGCAACTGGGTCTGGGCCAGGGTGGAAATGAGCAGCCCCAGGGTCAGACTGGCGGCGATAAACAACAGGGTCGCCAGCAGCACCTGACTGAGTGCCCCGTTGATCGGTACGTCAAAGATGAAGTGGCCGAGCCCGAGTATGATGGCCACCTGAACCAGCCCCACGCCGATATAGGGCAGTATCTTGCCAAGCATCAGCTCCATGGAGCTGACCGGGGTAGTGATGAGCAGTTCCAGATTGCCGCGCTCCCGTTCGCGCACTATGGCCGCCGAGGTGAACATGATCATGGTCATGGTGAGGATCACCCCGAGCAGACCGGGCACTATGTTGACCGCAGATCGCCTAGCCGGATTGAAGTAGAGCACTGTCTCGAAAGTGGGTGGGGCAGATTCAAGGCCCGGTTTCAGATCCGAGAGCGGCATGTTGCGAAGGCCGAGCAGGGCCCCGGCTATCATGGTATCCGAGCCATCCACCAGCCACTGACCCGCCGTCTCACCGGCGCTGAGGCGGCGGCTCAAGTCAGGGGGCAGCACCAGCACGGCCCGCACCTCGCCCCGGGTCAGGGCGGCCTCCGCCTCCTGTACCCCCACATAATGGTGTTCTATGCGCACCACCTGGCTCGCCTTCACCGCCTCCACCAGCAGCCGTCCCGGCACGCTCTGGCTCATCTCCACCAGCCCCACCGGTATGTGGCGCACATCCGTGTTGATGGCGTAGCCGAACAGCAGCAGCTGGATCAGGGGTATCATCACCACCATGCCAAACGTCAGTCTGTCCCGCGCCAGCTGCCTGAGCTCTTTCTGGGTAATGGCCCAGAGCCGTCGCAGACTGTTCATCGACTCGCTCCTTCAGGGCTCATCACAGCCACAGTGCCAAAGATCAGTCTGTCCCGCGCCAGCTGCCTGAGTTCTTTCTGGGTAATGGCCCAGAGCCGTCGCAGACTGTTCATGCCCCTGGCTCCTGACCGGTACAGCTGACAAACACATCCTCCAGACTGGGCCTGACCAGCGCCATGGCGGCACCGGCCAACGCTGGGCAGGCCTGCTGCAACCAGGCAACCGGTTCAGCCAGCTCCTTGTCCACCAGCACCCGCAACCGCTGGCCAAGCTGGGCGGCGGATCGCACCTGTGTCAGCTGCAGCAACTGCTGCTTGAGCAACCGCAAGTCCCTGGTCTGCACTTCCACCACCCGGGTGCTCATGGCATCCATCAGCGCCTGTGGCGACCCCTGGGCCCGCACCTGCCCCGCCTCCATGATGGCCAGCGCATGGCAGCGCTCCGCCTCGTCCATGTAGTGGGTGGTCACCAGTATGGTGGTGCCCCCTTCGCTGAGATCGAACAGTTTCTCCCAGAAATCGCGCCGGTTCTGCGGATCCACCGCCGAGGTGGGTTCGTCGAGCAGCAACAGGTCCGGATGGTGGATCACTGCCGCCGCCAGCGCCAGCCGCTGCTTCTGGCCGCCGCTCATGGCACCGGCCCGCTGCCGCGTCAGCGACGTCAGTTCATAGGTCTCCAGCAACGCGTGCAGGCGCGCCGTCAGCGACTGGCCAGCCATACCGTGAATGCGCCCCATAAACTCCAGATTTTCCCAAGTCGTCAGCTCGTCATAGAGGGAGAACTTCTGGGTCATGTAGCCGATCCGGCGCCTGAGCGCTTCGGCTTGTTTCGGAATGCTCAGACCCAACACCTCCACTTCTCCCGCCGAGGGCGTGAGCAGGCCGGTCAGCATGCGCAGTGTGGTGGATTTGCCGCAGCCGTTGGGGCCGAGAAAACCGTGTATCTGCCCTCTGGGCACGCAGAGATCCAGCCCGTTCACCGCCAGAAAATCGCCAAAGCGCCGGCTGACCCCCTTGGCACGGATCGCCAGCTCACTCATGAGCAGGCCCCTCATCGCCGGGATCGGCCTGCAGCGGCAAGCCGCTCGGCAGATCCTGCGCCCCGTCGGGCAGGTCTATCTCGGCCAGATAGACGAGTCGGGCCCTGTCCTGTTCGTTGAGGGCGTAGTAGGGAGTGAAAGCCGGCTCTTTCGAGATCCAGCGCAACCGGCCGGTGAGCGGCTCGGTCACCCCATCCACCACCACCCGCACCGGCTGGCCGATGCGGTAACTGGCGAGGGAGGGCTCAGGCACATAGACCCGGGCGTAGGGTGCCTGATCCGCTTGAATGGCGGCCAGCACAGCACCGACCGACACCCTTTCGCCGATATGATAGGGCAGGCTGTCGAGCCGACCACTGCGAGTGGCAACGATGGAGAGATCCGCCAGCTCCCGTTCGGCCAGCGCTACCTCGGAACTGGCTGCCTGCAGGGCCGCATCGGCCTCGTCAATGTCTTCGCTGCGTACGCCACGGGCCAACTTGTCGAGCTGCTGGCGGGCCCCATCCTGCTCTGCCAGCGCGCCGTCGCGCAGGGCGCGGGCCTTGTCGAGATCCGCCGGGCTGACCAGCTTCTGACGCACCAGTCGGTCGATGCGTACGAAGTTGCGCTCGCTCTCCCTGACATTGGCCTCGGCCTTGTCGAGATTGGCACGGGCGGCGGCAATGTCCTCCGGTCGTTCGCCATTGGTCATGCGGGCGAGGGCCGCACGAGCTTGCGCCTCCCCGGCACGGGCACGGGCCAGCACCGCCTGCTGGCGGCGATCGTCCAGTCTTGCCAGCAGTGTCCCCTCCTCCACCATGCTCCCCTGGGCCACCGGCAAGGCCCGGATAATCTCGCTGGCGGTGGCGGTCAGCAGCACCCGATCCCGCTCCAGCGTACCGAGCGCCGTGGTAGAGACCTGCGGCTGGCAGGCAGTCAGCAGGCTAAACAGGCCTAAAGGCAACAGACAATGACGCAAGATCGACACTCCTCTCGTGACCTGCAATCTCGTCCCGATACAAGGCATTCCGGGGCGCTGGGCCGGCACGTCTCTCACTGACAAGCCGGTTCATTGAGTGGTCAGCATACCCGCTGTCATCCCTGATTTCCTCGTCCCAGCTCACCCATTTGTACTTAGCGCGTTGACCCAAAAAGAGAAATACCCGAATACTGCAGACCGGCGTGATGTTGATGACTCGCGTTTTTAATAAAAAGCCGATTAAATGGAAGCAAGAAGCGATCTCACTGGGGATCATGACGAGAGTAAGGGAGCCGGGTGTTAAGCAAAGAGTGGTTACTGTTATCAGCCGATATGGAATACGCCTGTCTGCGCATCGTGCCCGGGCTGACCAAACCCGTTTCGGAGAGCAACATCCTGGCGTTGTTGCAGGCCTCCAACTGTCGCCGCTACCAGCCGCTGCCGGAGGGGATCAAGCAGGCCATCAGCTTGCTCAATACCCTGTTGAGCAACCCGGCCGCCCCGCTGCCCCGCAACCCTGTGCCCATCGCCCAGCGCCACGATGCCCGTGTCACGCTGATCGTTGAGAAGGACCGGATGAGCGCTGTCGCCCAGATAACCGCCGATTGGGGTGGCAAGTGTCTCACCACAGAACAGCTGGAGCTGGCAATCCAGGCCAGCGAGGCCAACCAGGGAATTCAGGATGCGCTCATTGCCGCAGCCATACAGACCGCCAGGGAGGCGGCACCGGGCTCCTTGCTCAAGTTGCCGGTGGCGCTGGGCCAGGCAGCGGTCAATGGCAAGGACACCCATCTGGAGCTGCTGGTGGAGACACCCACCGAGCGGATCCTCAAGCCCCAGGAACAAGATAATGGCCGTGTCGACATGCGGGATCTGGGCACCATAGTCACGGTCAAAGCCGGTGCCCAGTTGATGCGGCGCCACCCTGCGACCAAGGGGGTGCCCGGTTTTACCGTCACGGGCCAGGATCTGCCCGCCAAAGATGGCAAAGACAGCACCATGAGCGCAGGCGATGGCACTTGTCTCTCCCCTGACGATCCGGATTTGCTGCTTGCCAGCCGGGCCGGCCTCCCCTGCAAGGAAAAAGCGGGCATGAAGGTAGATGAGGTCTTGAGCGTCAAGCAGGTGGATGCTCGCCACGGCCATATCACCTTTGAAGGGGGGCTCATCGTCAATGCCGACGTCCAGCCCGGCATGAAGGTCAAGGTCAGTGGCGACATCGTCATCGGTGGTTTTATCGAAGGGGCCGAGATCGAAGCTGGCGGCAGCATAACGGTACGCCATGGCATCATAGGTCGGCGCAACGAGCAGGGGGAATACCTGTGCCGCCTCAGTGCCCAGGGCGAGATCCACGCCAGTTATGCCCAGTACGCCAAGCTGGAAGCAGGGGGCGACATCCAGATCCAGAGCCAGCTCAACCACTGTTACAGTTGCAGCGGGCAAGACATCAAAGTGGGCGACACCAATATGCGCAAAGGGCATCTGCTCGGCGGCACCAGCATTGCCAATCGCCTCATCATGGCCCCCATTCTGGGCGCCTCAGCGGCCAACCACACCAAGTTGCAGATCCTTGGCGGCTACTTCACCCACAAGGAGCAGGAGCTGGCCCTGCGCCAGCGCAAGCAGGAGTGCCGGGCCCAGCTGGACAAGCTGCAGGATCTGCTGCTCAAGTTGTTGCAGTTGCCCAGCGACAAACGCAACCCCGAGACCCTGCAGAAGATAAAGCTGATCCGTACCAAGCATCTCGAGGAGAGCAAGCTGCTGGATGAGCAGCTGGAGGCAGCTCAGGAGGAGCTGCAAAAGCTGATGGCGGAGATGGATATCATCGCCACCCAACGGGTCTTCTCCGGGGTCGAGGTGGAGATGGCCCACTATCACTGTCGGGTCGATATCGAGCATGGCCCCATCCACTTTGCCATTCGCGAAGATCAGGTGCAGCTGACCCCTTACGTACCGCAAAAATGACCCAGGCCGGAGACAACCGGCCCTCTCCTCATCGCCCTTCCACCTTGCGAGCGGGCGCCCAATACTCGGAATCCATCCCGTCAATCCGTGATCCAGACGGCGATTTTCGCTACACTCGGCCTCCCATTGGCCCCATAGGGCGGGCCAGCCAGACTTCAGGTAGTGAGAGATGTACAAGCTGATCGCATTGGATATGGATGGCACCCTGCTGAACCCCCAGGGCCAGATTTCACCCCGCACCCACGCCGCCATTGCCGCCGCCCGCGCCAAGGGAGTGACAGTGGTGCTTGCCTCGGGCCGCCCCCTGGAAGGGATGAGCCGCTATCTGGCAGAGCTCGGCCTCACGGGTCAGGATGACTACGTCATCTGTTACAACGGCGCTCTGGTGCAGCAGGTTGCCGACCAGCGCATCATTCGCAGCCAACTGCTCACCGGAAGCGACGCCAGCGCCATCGCCAGACTGGCAGACGAGCTGGAGGTGAACGTACACGGCTTCTCGGTCAGTCAGGGCCTCATCAGTCCCAAAGTCAGCACCTATACAGAGCACGAATCCCGCCTCATCGGCATGCCCATCAATCTGATCGATTTTGCCACTCTGGCGGCCGACGAACAGATCATGAAGGTGATGATGATCGACGAGCCACCCCGGCTCTCCCGCGCCATCGAGCGCCTGCCAGCCGAGCTGTACCAACGCTACACTGTGGTGCAGAGCGCCCCCTTCTTCCTCGAATTCATGAACAAGCAGAGCAACAAGGGCACAGGGGTCGCCGCACTGGCCGAACATCTGGGCCTTGACGCCTCCCAGGTCATCGCAGTGGGGGATGCAGGCAACGACCATCACATGATTGAATACGCAGGACTGGGGGTGGCCATGGGCAACGCCACCGATGAAATCAAGGCGCTGGCCCAACACATCACGGGCCGCAACGACGAGGATGGTGTCGCCCAGGTGATCGAGCGGTTCATCCTGAACGCCTGAGCCAAACAAGGGGCCTCCACCAGGGCCCCTTCTGCTATCCGGCCAACCTGATCAGATGTTTAATATATCCACCACAAGTATCCCCTTCATACCCACTGCATCCCGTCAAAGCCTCTATAAAAGGGACTCAAGCCTGTGTGCTGCTCATGGCGATTAACATTTCAGCATCATTTCGTTTGACATATTGAACGGCCTTGGCAGACTGAGATCAGGATCCAGGCCGTCATTGCCCAGGCTGACCGACGATTCTGGTACTGCGGCACGACCCTGATCCCACGACCATGCCTTGAGGCATGCCCTTGCCTTCTCGCTGGCAGCAAGGGCCTTCCCAAGGCGCAGGACCGCAAAGGATAGCCAAGGTGAATCATGACTCGCATCCCCCACACCCCGCGTAAACCCGTCGTACTGATGACAATGGGCGCCCAGCCCCGCAACGGTCATGCCTATCAGGTGATGACCCACAAATACATAACCCCCCTGGTGGACATCAGTGGCTGTGTGCCACTACTGGTCCCCACCTGCTGCGGAACAGAAGACCTGGCGCAGTACCTGGATCTGGCCGATGGCGTCTATCTGAGCGGCGCCGGATCCAACATAGATCCAGCCCTCTATGGCCAGGAGAACCTTACCCCGGAGAAGCAGCAGGACAGAGACAGGGATCTGTTCGACATTCCGCTGGTACGTGCCGCTCTCGATCGCGGTCTGCCAATCCTCGGGATCTGTCGCGGCATGCAGGAGATCAACGTGGCCCTCGGGGGCGACATACACCAGAAGGTCTACAGCGAACCCGGCTTTGACGACCACAGGGAAGATTCAGACGATCCGGTCGATGAACAGTACGGGGAGAGTCACCAGATTGAACTGGTGCCCGGCAGCTGGTTTGCAGATCTGATGGGGCAACCTGCTATCCCCGTCAACTCGCTGCATGGACAGGGGATCAAGACGCTGGCAAAGGGGCTTGAGCCGCTGGCCCATGCCGAAGACGGGCTGGTCGAGGCCATTCATGCCCCCACCCTCTCCCCCTTCCTGCTGGCGGTACAGTGGCATCCTGAGTGGAAGGCGACCGAAAATCCCCACTCCATCAAGATCTTCCAGGCCTTTGGTGACGCCTGCCGCCAACGCCGTGATGCCACTCCCGACAGCTAGTCACCGAACCCACGCGGCTTGAGCTTGGGCAAGCCACCGCGCTCGGGACGCATAGTGCTGCACACATCCATGCCCTTGAGCCCGCGCTGGATATGATCCGGCGTGTGGCCAAACACCATGCCGTTGCTGCGATAAAGGTTGTCATCGTCGAGCTCGAACAGCTCGCCACCAATGAGCATCTGTTCACGACCATCCACCACCTTGCCCCGTTTCAGCGGCAGCGTCATGTCGGTCAGCACCTCGCCGGTGGCACACCCCTCAAGCCAGCGGGCTTCGTCGGAGAAAGGGGTAATGGCAATCTCGCGCCAGGATCCATCCCTGAACTCGACCCTGTATCTGTCAGTGAACAGATCGCATCCAGCCAGTGGCAACAATGCCACCAAGCAGATGATTTTCTTTGTTAATTGCACCAAGTCACACTCTCCTGTCGAGACTGACAACAGCATAAATAAATCGTGTCGCCAGCGCACCCTTTACCCTTGTCTAACCAGCTATGCTGGAAATATCCAACGATAAGGGGCTGTTATGTTTAGCGATAATTTCGTTGCCCTACCTACCTTGCAATGGATTGGCGAACACCCGTTCTGGACCCTGCTTACCCTGTTCTTGCTCATCACCCATTTTTTGCGCAGCCCGGGGCGGCGGCGCGAGCTGATTTCCGAGCTCGGCTTCGTCATGATGAGCATGGTCGTGATCCTGCTGATCCAGTTCGAGGGAGGCTGGTTCCGCCTGCCTCTTCCTCACCGCTGGCTAGTGGAAATCTCCAGTCTGCTGGCCGGTCTGGTGCTGGTGAAGATCTGGGGCATACTGCTGTTCCAGTTTCTGCTGCCCCTGTGCCAGATCCGCATACCGCGCATCATCGCCGATATCGTCATCACCATCGGCTACATCAGCTGGTGCCTGTTCCGGCTATACGCTTCCGGCATGGCCCTTGGAGAGATAGTCACCACCTCGGCCGTCATCACCGCCATCATCGCCTTCTCCATGCAGGACACACTGGGTAACCTGCTAGCCGGAGTCTCCATCCAGCTGGACAACTCCATCGCCATCGGTGACTGGCTGCAGGTGGAAGCCATCCAGGGCAGGGTGGTGGAGATCAACTGGCGCGCCACCACCATGGAGACCCGCAACTGGGAAACCGTGGTGATCCCCAACAGCCACTTGCTCAAGCAGCGTTTCACCGTGCTGGGACGGCGACAAAATGCCCCCCTCCAATGGCGGCGCTGGGTCTGGTTCGATCTGACCCTGGATACATTGCCGACCCAGATCATCGCCCTGATCGAGAAGTCTTTGCGGGAAACCAACCTGCCCTGTGTGGCCAAATATCCTCAACCCGACTGTCTGTTGATGAATGTGGAAGGGGGAATTGCCCGTTATGCCGTTCGCTACTGGCTGACCGACCTGGCGCGGGACGACCCGACCGATTCCATGGTGCGCAGCCTGATCGATGCCGCCCTGCGCCGTAACGACCGGCGTCTCACCCCCCCCCATTTTCAATGTCTTCATGGCCAAGGAGAAACAGCATCAGGATGCCCGCCACAAGCGCCACACAGTCGAGCGCACCGCCACCCTGCGCAAGTTGCCGCTGTTTGCCATGTTGCAGGAGGATGAGCTGATCCAGCTCGCCGATCAGGTCAAATTCGCCCCCTTCGTCAGTGGCGACATCATGCTGGAGCAGGGGGAGGTTTCCAGCTGGCTGTTCGTGCTGGTCAAAGGGGAAGCTGAAATGCTGGTCAAGGTGGAGGGGCGTGAATTGCCGCTCGGCACCCTCAACACTGGCGACTTCTTCGGCGAGCTGAGCCTGCTCACCGGCGACCCCAGTCCCTTCACGGTGCGGGCACTCGGCACCGTTGAAACCTACCGCATCAATCAGGCCATGTTCCAGGAGCTGGTGATGCACAGGGAGTCCCTGGTCGAGCCGCTCTATCGGGTGCTGAGTAGTCGCGAGCAGGAGCAGCAGACACTGTTGGCAAGGGAGGCGGAGTCCATGAAGCAACCGCCGCAGCCGCGTGATCTGCTCAATAAACTGATGAAGCTGTTCAGTGGAGGATGACGTAGCATGGGGCACCACATAATGCCGGGAGACCCCATACAATGTTACTGACCGTACTGGCTTTGAGCGCCAATTTGCAATTTGACTGCCCGCCAGCCATAGACACCCGCCAGCAGCTGTTGAGCCAGCCTCGGGGCTGGCAAGCCGTGGCCCGGAACAACCAGGGAGAAGCGGGCCAGCCCCTGAGCCACAGGCTGGATAACCTGGCCCTGTTCGATGGCGATCCGGGCGAGCTTGCCCAGCTCAAACCGGACAATGGTGACAACTACGAGACTCACTACTGGAGTCTGGACAGCCGCAATCCGCAACCATTTTATCTGATCTGCCACTATGGGGGCACAGCCATCACCTTGCAGCAGGCGCTCCCCCCGGGCATCAACTACTGCCGCGTCAACCAGACCGACCATGACCAGCCGCGCGGACTGATTTGCCGTCAATAAGGGCCGCAAACAGCAGCCGGAGAAAACGATCAGAGCAGCAGGTCTGCCAGCTCTCCCAGTCCGTTCAGTTCCACATCCGGCAACAATGGCAACTGCCGCCAGGAGCGCTGGCGGTCATTGAGCCAGGCGGCGCGAAAGCCGTACAGGCGGGCGCCCAGCACGTCCGTCACTGGATGATCCCCCACGTGCAGTATCCGGTCTGGTGCCAGCTTGAGGGCGGCCTGCGCCTGGACAAACATGTCCGGCGCCGGTTTCATCCTGGCACCCGCCCCCGCCTTGCAGACCAGGGTGAAGTAATCATTCAGCCCGGCCTGGGCCAGGTCCAGATTGCCATTGGTGATCACCACCAGCGGATAGCGCTCGGCGAGTCGTGCCAGCAACTCATGGGTCGCGTCACTCACTTCAATCTTTGAGCGTTCGGCGAGAAAGCCGGCGAACACCTGCTCTGCCTCGCGACTGGCGATGGCTGCCGCCATGCCGCCCTGCACCATGGCCTCATGAATGGTGCGCTGGCGCGCCAGACTGACATCCTGGCGCAGCTCGGGCTGGGCGATCAGCATGGTGCGTTTGAGATCCAGCCAGCGCGGCTTGTCCAGCATGGCGGTCGCCAGGTATTCGCTGCGCAGATGCTCAAGCATCCACTGCTCGGCCCGTTCAATGGCCGGGCCGTTGTCGTAGAGGGTGTCATCGAGGTCGAACGAGATGGCAGCAACCGGCTGCCAACGGCGATAAAAATGCATTCATGCTCCTTCACGGCGGGGTAATCAGGCCCCCTTGTTCATCTTCCGGCATATCTGGCTACCCTGGCGGTTTGGATGCTCAGATAACCCCAGACACTCCTTCACAGAGGTAAAGGTCACTCATCTTCCGGCGTGGCAGGATCCCGCTTTGCTCTTGGGTGGGCATTGTCATAGACCTTGGCCAGATGCTGAAAGTCGAGATGGGTATAGATCTGGGTAGTGGAGAGATCCGCATGACCCAGCAGCTCCTGCACGGCACGCAGATCGCCGGAGGACTCCAGCATGTGAGTGGCGAAGCTGTGGCGCAGCTTGTGGGGATGGACGTGGGCATTGAGCGCCTGCTTGTTGCCCCAACCATCGAGCCGCTCCTGTACGGAACGGGCCGACAGCCGCTGTTTGCGCTTGGAGACGAACAAGGCGTCGGCCTCGTCCCCCGCCAGCAGAGGGCGTACCTTGAGCCACTTGTGCAGCCACTCCACCGCCATTCTTCCCATGGGCAGCACCCGCTCCCGCGAGCCCTTGCCGGTCACCTTGAGCTGACGGTCATCGAGCTTGATGTCACCCAGATTGAGCCCCACCAGCTCGGCCAGCCGCAGGCCGGAAGAGTACATCAGCTCCATGATGGCCCGATCCCGTACCGCCAGGGGATCCTGCTCGTCTGTGATGTTGAGCAACTGGTACATCTCGTCCACATCCAGATTTTTCGGCAGCGGTCGCCCCTGCTTGGGGGTCACTATGCCGCGGGCCGGGTTGGCGGTGAGCCGTCCCTGGCGCACCTGCCAGTCGCAGAAACTGCGCAAGGCGGAGATCTTGGTAGAAAGGGAGCGGGGAGCGAGCCCGGCCTTGTGCATCCGGGTCACCAGACTGCGCACCTGGCTCGCCTCGAGCCGGGCCCAGTCGCTTACACCCAGCCTGACCAGCTCGGCGGCCATGGCCTGCAGATGGGATTCATAGTTGCTGCGAGTGTGAGGGCTGAGCTGGCGCTCGACCCTCAGGTATTCGATAAAGGCCGCCAGCTCATCGGCCAGAGAGGCTGGCAGAGGCTCGGTGGCAGGGGCAGACGCTTTGGCCGGTTCCCTAGCCATGGGTCAGTTCAGGCAGACGCAACTGCAACAAGCGACCCAGCTGACCCAGCAGCAGGGTGTCGTTATGGGGGCTGAAGTGGCTGGGATCCGAACTGGCAAAGGCCAGCACGCCGAGATCGCCGAGCCGCATCAGGGCCACGGAGTTGACCAGCACATCGTGGCCAAACAAGGCCTGCTTCTCACTCTGGTTGAGGCGGCCAAAATAGTAATCCTGCCCCGGTAGCCGTTGACCCAGCAGTTGCTCGAGTTGCTTGCCATCCGCCATGAAGCGCAGCTCGGGGCCGCTCAACTGGAATTTCTTCGGACTGAGCCAGAGCCGCAGGCCGGTCAGCCGCAGCCGCTGCACGAACGCCTTGCCCATCACGGCGCTCACCTCGAACAGAGACTGGCAACCATAGAGCTCGCCGTAGAGATCGGCATAGACCCGGAAGATCCGCTCGTTCTCGCTGGCAATCCCCATCAACTCGGTGATCTCCTGCTCCAGCTGCTCGATGCGCTCCCGCTGCCTGTCCATCTGGCGTTCAACCAGAGAGACCGAGCCTTTGCGTTCATGGGGAATGCGGATCCGGTCCAGCATGGCCGCGTGGCGCTGGAAAAACTCGGGATAACGGGCCAGGTACTCCAGCACTGTGGCTTCATCCACCAGTGGCTCCTGCCGTTTGAGTTCGCTCATAAATTGGTTGGTCCATTACAGAAAAAGGGCACTGGGCCCTGACATTATCGCGCAGCAGAGAGGGCTTGCGCCCTCGTCATGCCTATAACTCTATCTGGCCGTCGAATACATGCTCGGCCGGGCCCGTCATATAGACCGGCTGACCCGGCCCCTTCCAGGCGATGGTCAGCTTGCCACCCGGCAGACTGACGGTGACCCGCTCCTTGAGCTTGCCCTGACTGATGCCAATCACCGCCGCCGCACAGGCTCCGGTGCCGCAGGCCAGGGTCTCACCTACACCGCGCTCGAATACCCGCAAACGGATCTCGGTGGCGTTGACCATCTCCATGAAGCCGACGTTGACCCGTTCGGGGAAACGCTCGTGCCGCTCCATGATGGCACCCAGAGTCTCCACCGGCGCATCGGCCACCGACGGAACTTCAATGACGCAGTGGGGGTTGCCCATCGAGACCACACCACACATCACAGTATGCTCTTGTGCCCGCAACAGATAGGTTTTTTCCGCCTTCTGAGCCCGAAACGGGATCTTGCCCGGCTCAAACTGGGGAACCCCCATGTTGACCGTGACCTGATTCTCCCCTTCCAGCTGCAGGCTAATGCGGCCACGGGCCGTGCTGACCGCGATGCGATCCCGGTTGATCAGCCCCTTGAGGCGCACGAAACGGGCGAAACAGCGGGCACCATTGCCGCACTGCTCCACCTCGCTGCCATCGGCGTTGAAGATGCGATAGTGGAAGTCGAGTTCAGGGTCATAGGGCGGCTCCACCAGCAACAGCTGGTCAAAACCGATCCCGAAGTGGCGATCCGCCAGCTTCTTGATGACGTCATTGCTGAAAAACACCTTCTGGGTGACACCATCCACCACCATGAAGTCGTTACCCAGCCCATGCATCTTGGAAAAATCTATCAACATAGTGCGTTCCTGTACCCTTTAGGCAGTAAATGCTCGGCGCACCAGCGATCCGCTCAATCGTGCGTTCCCCTGCTATCAGGGCCGTCAATGCTCGCAACACCGGCAATCGGTCAACTGCTCGCGCGTTCAACGCACACAGAGACGCGTCTGGAAAATCCAGTCGCCGTGGTGCCTTCCTGTGTTCAGGGCAATAGATGCTCACCACGCCAGAGATCGGCCAACTGCTCGCGCTCTCTGATGAGGAAGGATTGGGTGCCATCCACCAGCACCTCGGCCGCACGCGGACGGGTGTTGTAGTTGGATGACATGGTAAAGCCATAGGCACCGGCGGAGCGTACCGCCAGCAGGGAGCCCTCGGCGATGGCCAGGGTGCGCTCCTTGCCGAGGAAGTCACCCGTCTCGCACACTGGGCCGACCACGTCATACAGCGCCTTCTCATGAGCCGTGCGGCTGTCCACCTCTATGATGTTCATCCAGGCGCCGTAGAGAGAGGGACGCAGCAGGTCGTTCATGCCGGCATCGATCAGGGCGAAGTTGCGGGTTTCACCCGGCTTCAGGTACTCCACCCGGGTCAGCAGCACACCGGCGTTGGCGACGATGGCGCGGCCCGGTTCGAACAGCAGGGTCAGATCCCTACCCGCCAGCTTCTGCTTGAGCGCCTCGGCATACTCGGTGGGATGAGGTGGCTGCTCGGCACCATAGTTGACCCCGAGGCCGCCGCCCACGTCCAGGTGATGGATGTGAATACCTTCCGCCGCCAGGGTGTCGATCAGGCGCAGCAGCTTGTCGGCCGCTTCCATGAAGGGGTTGAGTTCGGTCAGCTGGGAACCGATATGGCAATCCACCCCCTTGATCTCTATGTTGGCCATGGCCGCCGCCTTGCGATAGATGGCAGGCGCCTGCTCGATGGGGATGCCAAATTTGTTCTGCTTGAGGCCGGTGGAGATATAAGGGTGAGTGCCGGCATCGATATCCGGATTGACCCGCACCGAGACCCGGGCCTTCTTGCCCATGCTGCCCGCCACCCGGTTCAGACGCTCCAGTTCGGCTTCCGACTCCAGGTTGAAACAGAGGATCTCTTTATCCAGCGCCAGCCGCATCTCGGCTTCGCTCTTGGCCACGCCGGAGAAAACCACCTTGGCCGGATCACCGCCCGCCGCCAGCACCCGCGACAACTCGCCGCCGGAGACGATGTCAAAACCCGAGCCCAGACGGGCCAGCAGGTTGAGCAGCGCCAGATTGGAGTTGGCCTTGACCGCATAGCAGATCAGATGGGGAATATCGCCCGCTGCCTGATCGAAGGCATGCCAGTGGCGTTCCAGGGTCGCACGGGAGTATACGTACAGCGGGGTGCCGTACTGCTCGGCAAGGTGTTGCAGCGAGGTTTGCTCGGCCTGAAGCTGGCCGTCGGCATCGTAGTTAAAGTGATCCAAGGGGGCGGTTCCTTCCTAAATTATTGCGGCGCGGCCTCTGGGGCAGCTTCGACGGTCGCAGGCGTCTGTGCTTGCGGTGTACTCTCGGTCTGGGGCTGCTCGGGAGGCGGCATGTAAAGCGGTCCCGTCAGGCCACACGCGGCCAAACCAAGAGACAGAAGAGTGGCGAGCAGACACTTGGTAAGCTGGGTAATCATAATGGTTCGCTGCGAAAAAATTTTTGGCCCTCTATAATCGCACTCACATTGTTAAAAGCAACAGGATAAACCGATGAAGGATCACGAGTATCACGCCCTGACCGACGCCTTTTTCCAATATGTGGAAGACACTGTCGACGCAGGATATCCGGATATTGACTGTGAACGTGCCGGTGGGGTCTTGACCCTGTCGTTCGAGAACAAGACCAAGGTCATCATCAACAAGCAGGAGCCCCTGCACCAGATCTGGGTCGCCACCCGCGAGAACGGTTTCCACTTCGAGCTGCAAGGGGAAACCTGGATCGACAACCGCTTCGGCCATGAGCTCAAGGCGCTGCTGACCAAGGCCTGTACCACCCAGGCAGGTGAGTCAGTGGTATTCCCATGATTGACATTCATCCACAGGACGCCCGCCACGCCGTGATCTGGCTGCACGGGCTGGGGGATTCCGGGGCCGGGCTGGCCCCGCTGGTTGACGCGCTGGACTTGCCTGCCAACCTGCCGGTTCGTCATCTGCTGCCCGACGCGCCCGAGCGGCCCATCACCATCAACATGGGCTACAAGATGCGCGGCTGGTACGACATCAAGAGCTTCGACGATCCGGCGGACCGCGCCGTTGAGTCACATGTGCGTGAATCCGCCGCTCGTATTGCTGCCCTGCTGGACCAGCTGGTGGCCGAAGGGTTTGCCCCAGAGCGCATCCTGCTGGCCGGTTTCTCCCAGGGCGGAGTGATCGCCTCCTTCACGGCTCTGCGCCATCCGGTTCGGCTGGCTGGCCTGCTCTGCATGTCCACCTATCTGGCGGCGCCAGATGCCCTGCTGGCCGAGATGAACGAGGCCGCCCGCAGCCTGCCCATCTGCTACATGCACGGCATCTATGACGACGTGGTGAATCTCTCCATGGGCTGGGATGCCAAGAACCGGCTGGAAGCGGCGGGGCTCACCCTAGAGTGGCACGAATACCCGATGCGCCACGAGATCTGCCGCCCCCAGCTTGACGACATCCGCAGCTGGCTGCTGGCACGCCTCAGCGCCTGATCGGGTTCACGACGGATAAAACAACGGCCTGCTTCTGCAGGCCGCTTTCTATTCGATTTGTTGAGGATGTTCGTGAGGCTGCTTGCCTCCCTTGCGACCCTTCGCCGGGCCCCATGAGCTAGCCAGTGGCAGACCCCAGCTCGCGGGCCGGACTGGCGTTGTCACGCATCTGCCCCTGACTGCGGTAGGGGATCACCTCCAGCTCGCCGTTGATCTGCACTATCTCGTAGTACTGGGGCAAGTTGAAGTTGCTGAACTGGCCCGCATCGCTGAAACGCTCGTGACTGGAGGCATAGAAACGGTTCACCCCCTGCACCAGCTCATCCTTGTTGCCGGCAAAATGCTGGTAGATCTCCACCCGGTTCGCCTCATCCAGAATATAGATGTTGGTGCCCGCATCCCGGGTATCGAAGAAGAACTGCACCAGCCCTTCACTGGCGTAGGCATCGACTATGTCGGGCAGATGCTGGCTGTGGGTCTTGTCGAGCCGCAGCGGCAGGTGATCCAGCTTGTTGTGGGAAATATGGCGGTAGAAGTCGATGGCGTTTTCCAGCTTCTTGACCGACACGCCGCGCCGTTCGAAGAAGATGCCGTACTTCTCGCGGCCCAGCGCCAGCGTCTTGACCAGTTGCAGCTTGTCGCGCGCGAGACGCAACTCGATGCACTCGGCCACCAGTTGCTGGAAGCGGGTCCGAATAAGAGAGCGGAAGTGCTGGCTGTAACAGAACACTTCGATCATCTCGGGAGCCGCCGCATCCTGATGCATCTTGCCGAGAATGGTGGTGAGAGCATCCACCACGGCTTCGTCGCCCTGGAAGTGCAGGGTGCGGATCTCGCTCCAGGAGTTGCGATAGACCAGATCCACCGAGCCCACCAGACACTCCTGATTGCGACCGAACGAGAACACATCGGCAGCATTGGCGTCGAACTCGATCACCTGACCCATCCAGTGGCTGGTCGGGTCCGTCTCCAGGTTGAGGAAAATGGAGAGCTGACGGATCTCGCACGGACGGCTGAGGGCCAGGTTGGTGGCGCGGGGATACTTGACCGGGAAGGTACCGGACAGATCGCGGCAGAACTGGTGCAGATTGTCGATGTGCAGATCCGACCCCTGATTGAACAGGTGCACCCGGGACTGGGGCGTCAGCAGGCCGTTGAAGTATGCCCAGGAGACCAGCTTGCTGATGTAGCCGTTATATTCGAGCGGCGCACGGCCAATGATGTCTACCGGATCCAGTGAATGCTTGTAGAGATACCAGCCGGCGCGGTTGAGGCGACCATGGGGCACCTGCACCAGGCTGAGATCCGGCTCGCTCAGATCCGGCGCTATGGTCAGATTGATGCGCTGCACCTTGCCCGGCAGGCTCTCGAACGCGGCGTAGAGCTTGCGTGACAGTATGCCTATGTCTTCCGGGTTGATGGACTCGCTGATGTTGTTGCGCCGGGCAAACTGGATCAGGTTGCGATAGCTCTGCATCAGGGCTTCCAGCAACTCGGCGTGGGCCACCTTGACGTCTTCGACCTTCCACTCCTGGCGGTGATCCAGATGGTGGAGCCGCTCCGGGCTCCAGCCCCAGTAGGAGACCAGCTGGGTCATCTGCTCGCGGCGCCAGGCCGGGGAGTGCTCCTCCTTCGGATGGCTGAGGCCGTCACACACTTTCAGATAGAAGCAGCGGCGCACCAGATCGAGGCGCTGCATGTCACCAATGGACTTGAGGTAGTTGGTCACCTTGTCCAGCATCAGACAGTAGTTGTCGAGCCGGTAGTGCATGCCATCGTTGTGCTGGAACCAGTCGCGACTGGTGACCGACAACAGACGGGTGTTGGGATACTCGTGAGAGTAAGCCTCCATCAGCACCGACTTGAGCACGGCTTTGTAAGGGGAGTCGATGCCCTTATAGAGCTGCCACAAGGCGGAACCGAAGTACTCCTCGGCCGGAATCCGGTTGAACCCACCCAGATCGAGCCAGTCATCCTGGCTCAGCTTGCCATCCGCAAACAGGCTGTCCACATACTCGTCGTAGTGATCGTCATACTCGGCAGGCACCAGATACCAGAGCAGGCGCTTGCCCGCGATCAACATGGCACTGCGGTAGAACTCGTCGAGCAGCAGCAGGTGCTGGGCGCTGCCACAGCTCTCTCCCTGCATCTGGGCGTCGTTGCACTGGCGGAACTTGTCTTCGGGGATCAGGAAGAAGTTGAGATCCACCCCCCGCTGCTCGGCCCACTTGGAAAGTTGCTGACACTTGAGATCCAGCAACTCGAGCCGCGCCTGCGACAAACCGGCCACGTGGCAGACCCAGATGTCGAGATCCGAGTGGCAGCACTGACCGATGGACGAAGTGCTGCCCATGGAATAGAGCCCCTGGATCGACTTGTCATGGGTAGTGAGGCCGTTCTGGCAGTTGGCGTTCTGGCACAGATCCTGGATGAAGGCCTGCTGGGCCTCGTTGGCGGTAAAACTCCAGATGCCGTGGGGCACATCACCTGCCACATAACCGGGCAACAGGGGATGATTGAAGTGCAGCATGACAGGCAGCAGTTGGAAGACCTGCTGCCCATAGCGACTCATGAGACCTAACGCCCGTTGCGTCTTGAGACGATTGAGTTCGTCGTAGCGCGCCACCAGCGTATCGAGTTTTACCAGCAATGCCCTGCCTATACCAAGGTAAGAAATGACGCACCAAAACGGGGAGACGTCAAAAAAGTGTGATCATGTTAACAATGCAAACAGCGGTGGTAAACAAGCCCGCACTGAATCACCGGATTATTTCTGACAAGCCACTAAACAGTATCAATGGAAAGCAATAAAAATTAATAATTTCATGTAGTTAATAAATTAATTCACCTTAATGAAAATCATTTTCAGCAGCCCTTTTTGAGCTTGGCCCCGCTTTTGCTGGCTGCGCCATGAAAGCCCCTGCAAAGGGTGGTAAGATCGTTTTCCTTCTAAAGATGAAACAACTGATTGATATGGCAGCCCGAACCCTGAAAATTGCCACTCGCAAGAGCCCATTGGCCCTGTGGCAGGCCAACTTCGTCAAAGACCGGCTGGAAGCCCTGTACCCCGAGTTGCAGGTCGAGCTGGTGCCCATGAGCACTCAGGGTGACAAGATCCTGGATACCCCTCTCGCCAAAGTGGGTGGCAAGGGGCTGTTCGTCAAGGAGCTGGAAACCGCCATGCTGGAGGGCCGAGCCGACATCGCCGTCCACTCCATGAAGGATGTGCCGGTGGAGTTCCCGGAAGGGCTTGGCCTGCACACCATCTGTGAGCGCGAAGATCCGCGCGATGCCTTCGTTTCCAACCGTTTCAGCCAGATAGAAGCACTGCCGCAGGGCGCTGTGGTCGGCACCTCCAGCCTGCGCCGTCAGTGTCAGCTGCGGGCCGCCCGCCCGGATCTGGTGATCCGCGACCTGCGTGGCAACGTCAATACCCGTCTCGCCAAGCTGGATGCCGGTGAATATGACGCCATCATTCTCGCCGCCGCCGGCCTGAAGCGTCTGGAGATGGCACATCGCATCACCGCCTTCATCGAGCCGGAGCAGAGCCTGCCTGCCAACGGTCAGGGTGCGGTCGGCATCGAATGCCGCCTCGACGATCACGAGCTGCACGCCCTGCTGGCACCGCTGGAACACGCCGAGACCCGAATCCGGGTGCTGACCGAGCGAGCCATGAACCGCGCCCTGCAAGGGGGCTGCCAGGTGCCTATCGGTGCCTACGCCCTGGTGCAGGGGGATGAGGTCTGGTTACGCGGTCTGGTGGGCAGCCCGGATGGCAGTCAGGTGATCCACGACGAGATCCGCGGTCCGCTGGCTGACGGTGAGGCCCTCGGCCACACCCTGGCCCAGCGTCTGCTGGCGGCCGGTGCCGACGTTATCCTGGCCGAGGTCTACCGGGCATGATACCCCTGGTGGTGCGCCCGGCCGCTCAGGCCGCCGAGCTGGTGCAACTGCTGCGTCAGCACGGCCACGCACCGCTCTGCTGTCCACTGCTTGAAACGGCAGCGGGCAGCGAACTCCCCCGCCTGCCCGAACTGCTTCCCCTGGCCGACATCGTCATCGCAGTCAGCGTGCATGCAGTTCATTTCACTCATCATTTTCTGTTGCAAACTGGTCAGACCTGGCCAAGTATTGACTACTTTGCGGTCGGCCAGGCCAGCTCGGATGCCTTCGCCGAAGTCGGTATAGAGGCGAGCTGCCCTGACGATCCCCGTAGCGAAGGGCTGCTGGCCCTGCCCGCCCTGCAACAGGTGAGCGGCAAGCGGGTATTGATACTCAGAGGCAACGGGGGCCGGGATCTTATCGCCCGGACGCTGGCCTCACGCGGTGCTCTGGTGCACTATTGTGCGGCCTATGAGCGCCACTACCCCGAACTCGACGGGGACGCATTGACTCGCCATTGGCAGGCAGCCGGGCTCGACAGCCTGCTCATTACCAGTGGTGAACTGTTGCAACGGCTGCTGGAGCTGGTGCCAGACCAGCAGCAGCCCTGGCTTTATGACCGCCTGTTGGTGGTGCCCAGCCCCCGCGTGGCCGACATGGCCAAGATGGCGGGCTTTACCCATATCACGATTGCCCAGGGTGCATCCAACCAGGCCCTGACGGCCGCTCTGGAACTGAGGAAGATGGAATGACTGAACAACAAGAATCCCAGGTCAAGCCCCAGCCGACCGCCGTGGTCAATGGCGGCAAGGGCCGCTCCGGCGTTCTGCTGGGTGGCGTTGCCATACTGCTGGCCCTCGGCCTGACTGGCGGTCTCTACCTGCATGGCCACCAGAGCGCCGTGGCTCAGCAGGGGGAACTGGATCAGCTAAAGCAGCAACTGGCTGAGGCCATGAACAAGCTGGATCAGAGCAACAGCAAGGATAGCGAGCAACTGAGTGCGCTGGGCAAAACCCAGCAGCAACTGCAAGAAGAGCTCAAGGGTCTGCAGAATCGGGTGCTGGATCTCAACGACAAGCGTCCCAACGACTGGATGCTGGCCGAATCCGAATACCTGGTACGCATGGCGGGCCGCAAGTTATGGCTGGAACATGACCTCATCTCCGCCATTACCTTGCTTGGCAATGCCGACGAGCGGATCAAGGCGCTCAACGATCCCAGCCTGATGCCCATTCGCAAGGCGCTGGCGGAAGACATAGCCCAGCTCAAGGGGATGCCGCGCATCGACCGTGAAGGATTGACCCTGAAACTGGCCGCCCTCTCTGACCAGATAGAGCTGCTGCCCCTCTCCACCGTCAGCATGCCGGAAGCCAAGACCGAGCCGGATCAAGCCGTCAGCACCAATCCGGACGAGTGGGAAAGCAACCTGAAGAAGAACTGGGTCAAGTTCACCGAGAACTTCATCACCATACGTCGCCGCGATGGCGCCGTGGAAGCCCTGCTCTCCCCGCAGCAGGAGATCTTCCTGCGCGAAAACCTCAAGACCAAGCTGCTGCAAGCCCAGCTCGCCGTCTACCGCGAGCAGCAGGCACTGTATGACGACAGCCTGGAGAAGGCACAGCGCTGGCTGACCCAGTATTTCGATACCGACAACAGCGCCACTCACTACATGCAGTCAGAGCTGGACAAGCTCAAGAGCGAGCAGATCCAGTTCACCTATCCGGATCGCTTCAAGACCCAAGCCATGCTGGAAGAGGTGCTGACCGAGCGCCTGCAACGCATTCTGGCCAGCAACTGAGGAGGGCACAATGATTCGTCTGATTGTTCTGGTGGCCGTGATGATAGCCGGGCTGATGTTTGGCCCTGAAGCATCCGGCAACAAGGGGTATGTACTGATCGCCCTGGGTAACTACACGGTAGAGTCCTCTGTCACCAGTGCCGTGATCCTGGCTGTGCTGTTCTACGGCGCCCTGCTTGTCATCGAATGGCTGCTGGGCCGGGTATTCGGTCTGCGCCGCAAGACACTGGGCTGGTACGGTTCGCGCCGGCGCCGCAAGGCCAACCAGCAGACGGTGGCAGCCACACTGGCCATGGCCGAAGGTCATTACAGCCAAGCCGAGAAGCTGATGCTCAAGGGCGCCAGCAACAGCGATACCCCGCTGCTCAACTACCTGAGTGCCGCCAAGGCCGCCCAGGCCCGTGGCGACGACGTACGCCGGGATCAATACCTGCAAAAGGCGCAGGAGGAGAACCCCAAGGCCGAGCTGGCACTGACCCTGACCCAGACCCAGCTGCAAATTGAGCAGGGCCAGTACGACACTGCGCTGGCCATGCTGGAATCCGTCTACGCCCTCAACCCGCGCCATCCCATGGTGCTGGATCAGCTGCGTCAGGTACATCTGGCGCGCGAGGACTGGGCGGCCCTCATCGACCTGATCCCCGTGCTGCACAAGGTGGGCAAGCTGACCCCCAAACAGGAAGAAGATTTGCTGCATCGGGCCTGGACCGGTCGGCTCAAGGCTGCCAGTGACGCCCTCGAAACCCTGCGCCCTGTCTGGCAGGATCTGCCCCGCAAGCTGCGCCAGGATCCGGATCTGCTGGCCGCCTACGGCGATCGCCTGCGTGAGCTCGGCGCCGACAGTGAAGCCGCCGAACTCTGGCTGGACGCGCTGCGCAAGCAGGTCTCCCCCCAGTTGCTGGCTCGCCTGCCCAAACTCAAGCTGGAGAGCTACCAGCCGGTGCTGACCCTGTTGCAGAAGATACAGGATCAACCAGGTGTCGAGGCTGCCCTGGCCCAGGTCTATCTGCTGGCGGGTCAGCTGGACCAAGCCCAGCGCCTGCTGGAACAGGAAGTGGCGAAGACACCTAGCGCCGCCATCTACCACGCCCTTGGCCAGGTAATGGACAAGCGCCGGCTCACCAACAAGGCCAACGAGTATTATCGTCAGGCCCTGGCGCTGGCCGACGTCTGACCCGGGTGCCGCTGACGGATACCACCCAAAAAGAGAGGCCGCGATTGCGGCCTCTCTTTCTTCTGATCTGCTCTGATTTTACGCCGCAGCCGGTTTATGCCGTCTGTCGCTCCAGCTCACCGATGAGCCAGATGGCCTCTTCCCGATGAAAGCCGCACACATCCTGCATGGGTCGAAAACCACCGCAGACCGCCGGCCGATCAGGCTGGTCGAAGATCTTGCAACCCAGCTGCATGTCGAGCTGTACGCAGGGTACACCGGCCGGCTTGCCGGCGGGCATACCCGGGATGGCACTGCTGATACTGGGGGCAATGCAGCAGGCACCACAACCTTGACGACATTCCATGTAACGCTTTCCTGTGCGTGGCGAACCAGTCTAGCAAAGAGCCGTGATTCCCCTTAGCCTTATCCCGGCGCGCCCTGAAATAGCGACCTCCCAGACAACAAAAAGCCCGACGGCAACAGCCGTCGGGCTTTTTCAACAGCAGCGTCAGCGCATCACAGAATGATGTCGCGCACCACGCTGTCTTTGCGCTCCAGGAAGTGGATCGACTTGATGCGGCGAATCGTCCGCGACTTGCCACGAATCAACAGAGTCTCTGTGGTCGCCATGACACCATCGCTGGTGATGCCGTCCAGCAGATCACCCTTGGTGATGCCGGTCGCCGAGAAGATGACGTTGTCATTCTTGGCCAGATCTTCCAGCTTGAGCACCTTGGTCACATCGATGCCAAGCTCCACGCAGCGAGCAATTTCCTGCTCGCCCAGCGCACGCACTTCCGGGCTGTCGCCCTTGACCTGATGACGGGGCATCAGGCGAGCCTGCATGTCACCATCCAGCGCACGGATCACCGCCGCCGAGATCACCCCTTCCGGCGCGCCGCCGATGCCATACAGCATGTCGACTTCGCTGTCCGGCAGACAGGTCAGGATGGACGCTGCCACGTCGCCATCAGGGATGGCAAACACCCGCACGCCCAGCCCCTGCATCTCCTTGATCGCCTTGTCGTGACGCGGCTTGGCCAGGGTGATCACGGTCAGGCGGGAGAGCGGCTTGCCCAGCGCCTTGGCCACGGCCTTGAGGTTCAGCTCGAGGGCCTGATCCAGGTCGATGGCCCCCTTGGCCTTGGGACCCACGATCAGTTTTTCCATGTACATGTCGGGTGCCTTGAGGAAGGAACCCTTGTCGCCGACCGCCAGCACGGCCAAGGCGTTGGCCTGGCCCATGGCGGTCATGCGGGTACCCTCGATAGGATCGACCGCGATATCCACGGCATCACCCAGCCCGGTCCCCACCTTCTCGCCTATGTAGAGCATGGGGGCTTCGTCGATTTCACCTTCACCGATCACAATCTCACCATCGATCTGGATCTGATTGAGGATATGGCGCATGGCCGCTACGGCCGCCCCATCGGCGATATTCTTGTCACCACGTCCGAGCCACTTGTAGCCAGCCAGTGCAGCCGCTTCCGTCACTCGGGAAAACTCGATTGCCAGTTCACGTCTCATCGCATATCCAACCTTTGGAGCTCGAAAACGGGCGGCATTCTATCACAAGGGCAAACCTTTGCGCGCAAAAGTGGCGGATGGTCACACAAATCCCGGACCGTCACCAAACTGACATCAAACCGCCATCGACACTTAACGGGATTGTCACCCCGCCGTCATTCCCCCTGCCTAGCATGGCCCCGTCTTTTAAAACAAAAGCTTGCAACAAGGGATCAAGATGAAAAAGCTGACTGTAGTGGCACTGGCTCTCACCGCGGCCTTCCAGGCTCAGGCCGTTGAAGTGTACAAAAACGACACCACGATGGTGGATTTGTATGGACGTATCTACGCTGGCCATTTCTTCGGTGACAAGAAGGAAGGGGTCGACACTGCAAACCCGAATGGCACTCATGACTACAGTGCCAAGCAGGGTGCAAACCAGTTTGTCCGCTTCGGCGCCAAGGTGGATAGCCAGATCAACAGCCAACTGAAGGCGCTGGCCCAGTACGAAGTGCAGATGTACATCAATGACAGCGAAAAAACCATCAGCGACAACTCGGACAACCTGCGTACCCGCCTGGCGTTCGCCGGTGTGGGCGCTGACTGGGGCAACATCACCTTCGGTCGCCAGAAGGGAGCCCCCGGCTTCCTGGCCGACTGGACTGACGTCTCCCTCTCCGATGGCTATGGCAACGAAGCCCTCGGCGCCAAGACCGACACCTTCGCCACCAACCGTGCCGGTTCAGTGCTGAAGTACTCCGGCCTGTTCAACGGCTTCCAGATAGACACCAGCTACAAGTTCGATGGCGGTGATACCGAAGAGACCACCAGCAAGGACAGCGATGCCGCCTACGGTGCCGCCGTGGCCTACACCTTCCCGTTCAATCTGGCACTGGGTACCGCCTACAACGTGGGGATCCGTGACAAGAGCGGTGAAGAAGATGCCAAGCTGTGGCTCATCTCCGCCAAATACGACAACAAGGCCGTCTATGCTGCCCTGAGCTATGCCGACGGCACCGACTTCCTGGCCACCGGCACCGACCACACCGGTTGGGAAGCCGCGCTCGGTTACAACTTCGAGAACGGTTTCGGCCTGATGGCACTGTGGAACAAGCAGGAACAGGACAAGGCGGGTACCAAGAAAGACAATCTGGATTACTACACCCTGGGCGCCCAGTACAAGTTCAACAAGAACTTGCGCGTCATCGGCGAGTACCGCATCAACAACCTGGACAGCGTTGCCGGTAAAGCAACCGCCAACAAGGATGACTTCCAGCTGGCGGCCCGTTACGACTTCTAAGTCGGGTTTTCAGCAAGAAAAACAACGCGCTGGCTTATGCCGGCGCGTTTTTTTGTGGCCCCCTGTCAACCCGGCATCCAGCCATGGCCTAGGCTCAACAGAACCATGAAGAGGAGATCACCATGCTGTTACGCCTGCTTGTCTGCTGCTGCCTGTTGTTCACCCTTCCCGTTCAGGCGCTGACCATCGCCATGGTGTTGTGGCGCGGAGAAACCGATGCCGAGCGGGGCTTTCGTGCCGAACTGATCCGGCTGGGATACAACCCCAGCTTCATCACCTTCAACGCCAATCAGGATCGCTCCGCTCTGGCGACGCTGCTGCGCCAGCAACTGCTGCCCTCCCTCGCCCAATACGACTATATCTACAGCTTCGGGACCACGGCCACCACCATGGTCAAGAGTCTGATCGGTGAGCGCAAGCCACTGATTTTCAATATAGTGTCTGACCCTGTCGGGGCCGGGATCCTGTCAGAAGAGCGAAGCGACAACCCCATGGTGGCCGGCTCCAGCAACCTGGTGCCCATGGCACTCCAGCTCGCCAACGCCCGCAAACATCTGCCCAACAGCAAGGGGCTGCTGCTGCCCTTCAACCCGCGCGAGCAGAACACCTTGCTGACCGCTGAACTGCTGCTGCGTGAGGCCAAGCGCTACCAGTGGGACCTCACGACCTGGCGCATAGCACCGGACAAACGGCGGCTCACAAACGAGCTCAAGCGCCTGCAGCAAGATGCGAAACAGAGCATCGTCTTCCTTGCCGCCGACAGCTATCTGCTCTCCATCGCCCCCGAGCTGCTGGCCGCCCTCAACGAGGCGAGCATCCCCACCATCTGCAGCGCCGAGCAGTTTGTCCAACACGACTGTACCGTCAGCACCATCAGCAGCTATGACACTCTGGGACGAATGACGGCCAGCATCATCCACCGCCACTTGCAGGGCACGCCGCTGCAAGAGATACCACTGCAGACGGATCCGGCTCCGCGACTGGTGCTGGGCAAGCAACTGGCGCCATAGCACCGGACTTTTCTGCCCATACCCTCAACCCCCAGTCACTCGTCCAGCCACACGGGCCTGACGTCATGTGCGCTCCATCCGATCCCCCTGCATATTTGCATCACATCTTTATGTTGCAGAGCTAATGAAAATCAATATCATTAGCATCCTCTCAAATGAGAGAAACCAATAATTATAAATAAATCAATAAGTTCAGACCATCAGGTCGCTTCCTCAAGAGTCAACACGCAACATGTACACACCGAATCACCCACGCGCCCTGCTGGGCGTGGCTCTGCTGGCCCTGAGTGCCGGCGCTCGCGCCGAAGACGAGACCATGACGGTCGTCGGCAAACGCAGCCAGCATGAAGAGGTCGCCACCGCGACCCGCACCAACACCCCGGCCAAGCTTGTGCCCCAGGCGATCGACAGCGTCAAGGCCAGCGAACTGACCGCCTTCGGCCAACCCACCCTGAGCGAGGCCCTGACCGGTATTCCCGGGGTCAACGCCAGCGGTGACACCCGCTTCGATAGCGTCAATATCCGTGGCTTCAGTGCCAGCAATGACTTCTATCTGGACGGCTTTCGCGATGACATGCAGTACACCCGGGATCTCGGCAACATAGAGAGGGTCGAGGTGCTCAAGGGCCCGGCTGCCGTGCTCTACGGCCGCGGCAGCACGGGTGGCATCATCAACCGGGTCAGCAAGAAACCGCAGAAGGGCCAGGAGTCCAGCGTCACCGCCCTGGTGGGTAGTTTCGATACCAGGCGCGTGGCCGCCGACCTCAATGCCGAGGCGGGTGAACGGGTGCAGCTGCGCCTCAACCTGGCACAGGAAGACAAGGACAGTTTTCGCAACGACGTGACCAGCAAGCGCACCCTGCTGGCCCCCTCCGCCAACTGGGAGATCAGCGACAAGCTGAACTGGCTGGTACAGTACGAGCGCAATGCCCACGACCGCACCCCGGATCGCGGCATTCCCGGCGTCAATGGCCGTCCGGCCGACGTGCCGCGGGAATATGTCTACAGCGATACTCGCCGCGACTTTATCGACGACGTGGCGCAATCCACTCGCTCCCGCCTCTCCTGGGACATCAATGATCAGTGGCAACTGCGCCAGCAGCTGGGCTACAGCACCCTCGACAGCCAGTTCGACAACACCTATGTCACCAGCGTCAAAGGGGATCAGGTCACCCGTGCCCGCTGGCAGCAGGATCTCAAGGCCAACAGCCTGATCAGCAACACAGAGGCCGAAGGCCAGCTGCAGACAGGCCCCGTCGAGCATCGTCTGCTGATCGGGTTCGAGCAGAACTGGCAGGAGCGCACCCCCAAGCTCTACCAGAACGCCAGCCCCATCCCGGCCGGCAATCTTTACGATCCCGGCTCACTGCCCACCTATGATGGCGCCATGAAGTTATCCAGCGACGCCAACCACAAGGTGCGCGGTTACGGCCTCTATCTGCAGGATCAACTCAGCCTGGGTGACTGGCATCTGGTAGGCGGCTTGCGCCGCGACGACTTCACCGTCACCAGCCGCCGCCACGACCTCAACAAGGAAGAGACCCTCTCGGTCACCAGCCTGAGCCCACGGCTGGGGCTGGTGTGGAATCCCCTCGAGGATCACGCCTTCTACACCTCCTACAGCAAGACCTTCACGCCGGTTGGCGGGGAGCTTATCGGCATCACACCGGGGGACAAGAACAACAGTCTGGATCCCCAGAACACCCGGCTGTATGAGGGTGGCGTGAAGAGCGACTGGCTGGATGGCCGCCTGGCGACCACCCTATCTCTCTACCGGTTGGAGATGTACAACAAGCGCAGCAAGGACCCGCTGGATCCCACCAAGGTGACCCTCACCGGCCTGCAACGCACAGATGGCATAGAGCTGAGTGCCCGCGCCCAGCTGACCGACGAGCTCTACCTGCGCGGCGGCATCGCCATTCAGGATGCAGAGCAGGTGAAGGCGGATGCGGATCTGCAGGGCAAGCGGCCGATGAACGTCTCCCGCCAGAACGGCCAGCTGTTTGCCGGCTATGAGAACGGCCAGCATGGTTGGTTCGGCGAAACCGGCGTGACTGCCGTAGGCGATCGCTTCGCCGACAACGCCAACACCACCACTTTCCCCGGCTATGCCCGCTTCGATGCCCGCGCCGGCTACCGCTGGCAGCAATGGGAAGCCCAGCTGAGCGCCGAGAACCTGACCGACCACGAATACTTCGTCAGCGCCACCAGTGCCTCCCAGATCCTGCCGGGTACGCCCCGTCAGCTGAATCTGAGCGCAGCCTACCGTTTCTGATCTTCCTTTCATCACAGATGACCCCTGGCCAGCGATTGCTGGCCAGATTTTTATGAAGCGCAAAATATGAAACGCAAAAAACTCCCTCTTCACAACAACAAGTGGGTGCGCCGCATCCATGCCTGGGCCGGCTTTGCCACCCTCACCCTGATGCTGCTCTACGGCCTGACCGGCTTGTGGCTGCAACACAGGGCCGTGCTGCCCATTCCCGGCCCCCACACCGACAAGTCGAGCGAGGAGATAGGGCTGAGCGCGCCGCTGGCCAGCCCGGACGAGCTGAAAACCCTGCTGCAACAGCGCTATCCGGAGGGCTTTGAGGAGGGACGCGCCATGATCACACCGGCCCAGACCCTGCCCACCCCGGCTGGCCCTCTCACACTGCCGGCCCGCTGGGAGATGCGCGGCGTCACCCTCAGCCAGAGCGTGGCGGCCAGCTATGTGGAGGGGACCCTGCTGGTTCGCACCGAATTGCAGCAGGCCAACTTCGCCGCCAGCCTGAACCGGCTGCATCGCGGCATGGGTACCGGCCTCTCCTGGCAGCTGTTCGGCGATCTGGCGGCGCTGGCCATGTTGCTGCTGGCGCTCACCAGTTTGCTGATGTGGAACAAGCTGCACGGCCCGGCCGGCAGAGGCATAGCCCTGCTGCTGACAGGCGCCGTCGCCACTGTGCTGGTCGCTCTGCTCTAGCCCATTTACCGACACCAAAGCGGGATCCGGCTCTCACGGGCGGTAACCCTGCTCGCCGCCGAAGTAACAAAGGGTAACCGGCTGCCGATGGGGGTCACACTTGTCGGCGCAGTGACTGGATGGGGGCCGCTCGCGACTGTTAGGGTGCGGCCTCGACTCCAGACGGCAGCAGGCATAATGCGCATCTCCAGCATAGAGTGCGGGCGAGTAGTGGCCATCATGGCCGTGATGACCATTCACCTCTCCCCCTTCAGCAATCCGTTCGACCCCACACTGTGGAATGACGCCCTCTACCTCTGGCTGGGGGGCATCATCAACCAGCTGTGCCGCTTCGCGGTCCCGCTCTTCTTCCTCTGCGCCGGCTACTTTCTGCAACCCGCCCTCGCCGCAGGCAACCCCATGACGGCAACACTGCGTTACTGTCGCCCCCTGCTGGGGCTCTGGCTGGTGTGGAGCCTCATTTATCTGCTGATGCCCTTCAACCCGCTGGCGGCGATTGAGCAAGGCTACCTGCCGGCCATGGCGAGCCAGTGGCAGATGCAGCTGGGGGATCCCCTCAATGCCTGGTGGGTGGGTGGCATGATCCACCTCTGGTTCCTGCCCGCCCTGATGCTGGCCGTCTTGCTGCAGGCACTGTGTCACAGGATTGGGCTGCCACGGCTGGCATTGGTGCTCGGTGTCCTGCTCTACCTGCTGGCCCTGCTCGGCGGCTCCTATGGCCAGCCGCTGCTGGGGGGCGAGTGGGCACTGTTGACCCGCAACGGTCCCTTCTTCTCCTCGATTTTCGTGGCGCTGGGCGCCGAGCTGCGGGCCCGTCACTGGCGGCCGGACACCCGGCGCAGCGCCCTGCTGTTGGGCGTGGGAATGGGGATCTATGCACTGGAAGCCTGGGGTTTGCTGTACTTCGCCGACGTGCCCCTCAGTCGCCACGACTTCCTGCTCGGCTCGCTCCCCTGGGGCCTGGGCCTGTTCGGCCTGCTGCTGGCCAACCCAGGCTGGGGCAGGGGCAGCTGGCTGGAACGCCAGGCACCCAGGGTGCTGGGTCTCTACTGCCTGCACATGATGCTGGTGGTGTGGCTGATGATCTTTGGCCCGCAGGGAAAGTTGCTCTGGTGGGAACTGCTGAAGGTACCGGTCTTGATCACCCTCTCCCTGCTCGCCTACCGGCTGCTGGCGGCAACCCCGGCCAGCCGCAGCTTGCTGCGCGCCCATTGAGGAGGGAGATGTGAGACTGAGAGGAGAGGAGGCGGGAGCTATGCCGATCCCTCCCCACTCGCGACTGAACGGGTGGTTCAATTTTTATTCATCGCCGACAGATAAACTCCGGTCTCCTTAACGCGAAACCCAACCTGGAGTCATGACCGCATGAAGTTGCTCACCAAGAAGTCATTTACCAAGCAATACGGCCTTGTCCTCGTTCTGCTCGCCGCCAGCGGCTCCCTCAGTGCCGCCGAGATCGCCAACAACAACATCACTGAAGCCGAGATCAAAGCCGCGCAGGATGCCTGGGGCAAGGCCCTGATCCAGATCAGCGACGACTACCGCACCGGCGGCATAGAGAAGGCCAAAACGACGGCCACGACAGTGCTCGACAGCGCCTACGGCTACAACAATGGCCCTGTCCTGTTCAAGCCCACCCTGGCCGGAGGCGAACAGACCTTCCGCATCAATCAGGAAGGGGCACTGGCCTACTTCGTCGGCAACAACAAGGCCTATCCCGCCGACACCGGCTTCGCCCTCAAGAACTGGAAAAGTTACAACTACGACAACGCTGCCATCTATATCAACGGCGACATGGCCCTTACCATGGGCAAGGTTCACCTGACAGACAGGGACAACAAGGAGACCACGGTCGACAAGACCTGGGGCTTCAAGAAGGGGGATGACGGCAAAGTCCGCATAGTGTTGCACCACTCTTCCCTCCCCTACGCCGGTTAAGCGGCAAAAGGCGACCTGCGGGTCGCCTTTTTGTTATCAGGGCGGCACTTTGGCCACCCACAAGGTGACGGCGAAACTGGCGCTGTTACCATGCTCCTTTTGCAACGAATCCAGACGAGACACCTATGCAGATACGCCCCTTCACTCCGTCCGACATGGAGGCCGTCCTCACCATCTGGCTGGAGGCCTCCCTGCAGGCGCACCACTTCATCGACCCGGCCTACTGGCACGCCAACCTGGCGCCGATGCAGGAGACCTACCTGCCCGCCGCCGACTCTTATGTGCTCTGGCAAGATGGCACTGCGCTGGGTTTTTATTCCCTGTATGAAGAGACCCTGGCCGCCATCTTCGTAGCACCGACGCAGCAGGGGCGCGGCTATGGCAAGGCTCTGCTGGCCCACGCCAAACAACAGCGGCCAGCGCTGCGCCTGCAGGTGTACCAGCAAAATCGTGCCAGCTGCGACTTCTATCTCGCTCAGGGCTTCCAGATAGAGGCGGAACAGCAGGATCCCCACACCCACTGCCCCGAATGGGTAATGGCCTGGTCGGCAGCAGGCTAGCCCGGTTCGATAGCCGGTGAGCCGGAGCCATCCCCACTCTGCGCCAGCAGGTCGGCGTGGCTCAACGCCAAGTCGTGCATCTGCTGCAACAGCGGGAGCAGAGCAATACCAAGCGGGCTCAGGGCATATTCCACTCTGGGGGGCACCTCGGGATGGAGAGTGCGAGCGATGACGCCATCGGCCACCAGCTCCTTGAGCTGGGCGGTGAGCACTTTCTGGCTCACCTCTGGCAAACAGCGTCGCAAGTCACCAAAGCGCAGGGTCTGCTCGCGTAGATGAAACAGAATGGCCGGTTTCCATTTACCGGCGAGCAGCCGCAGCACCCGATAGGCAGGGCAAGGAAGTGAGGACACGTTATGGCTCGTGAGTGGTTACTTTACGGTAACTATGCCACGAAAAAGTGCCTTCTTGCAGCCAAGATGCCGGCTTCCTATGATGCGGACTCCGTCACTCAATCCGCACGAGAGGTTCATCATGCCCAGTTTGCTGCAAATCCATTTCAACTTTCCCGCCGAGCAGATGGGGGCGACACTGACCGACGCCGCCATGCCGCTGGCCAAGTCCATCACCCGGGAGCCTGGCTTTATCTCCAAGATCTGGACCGAGAACCCGCGCACCGGCGAGGCGGGTGGCATCTATCTGTTCGAGGATGAGGCAAGCGCTCTCGCCTACGCGAAAATGCACGAGCAACGGGTGCTCGCCATGGGCGCCAGCGCTGTGCTGTACAAGCTGTTCGACGTCAACGAGCCCCTTAGCCGGATCACCCTCGGTATTGTCTGACACTGCACTCCACAGCGCTGGCAGGCATCAAAACCTCAGGGTCAGGCCGATATTGGCCTGCCACTGGGTCACCAGCTCGCCGCGCACCTTGAACACGCAGTCGTCCGGGTTGCAGAGAAACTGGCTGTTGTCGTTGACCAGGGTGCCGTAGCCGCGCACCTCGGCCCGCAGTGCCAGATGCTCGGTCAGGCGTGGCTGCACCCCGAGTGCCAGCGACATGGAGGGAGCCAGCTCGCTGTCGTAGGCGGCGAAGCGCGTCGCCCCTATGCCGGCGCCTATGTAGGGAGCCATCAGGTTGTCCGACAGGGTGAGGGCTCCGGCGAAGTGCAAGGTATCCACCGTCAGCCGCTCCGACTGATCCGGGGAGAGGCGAGTGGATTGGTGGCTGTAGAGCAGCTCTATCATGCCGGGGTCATCCACCTCCTTGCTGATGAACAGGCCCCAGCTGCCGGAACTATCCCCCTGCAATGACTCCAGCTTGGTGGAGACAGGCACGGGTTGGGGGTCATCGTTCGCCTCGAAGTCGATGGATGAGCTATAGCCGAAAAACGGCGTCACCTGCCAGCCAAGTCCTGCCTCGCCGTCGGCGCTCCATGCCTGCCCCAGCGGCAGCAAAAGCCCCACCATCATGATCCCCGCTCGTTTCATCACAGTTCCTCTGCTTGTGCACCAGTGCCCACCAAGCATATCAGAGCCCCCTGACCCCCATCCTAAACCAGGCCTGTATCAACCCATTTTCGCAGGGAGGATCACACTCAGCTGCCGTGACCATATCCCGCCACCACGCCACTCACCGCCGCCGTTATTCATCGGGGATTAACCTCTGCCACGTATGCTGGCGCGCAACCGGGTCATGGTGACCCGATTCCACTCATCAGAAGGAAACTCGGGAATGGTTGCCGCGCAACTCAAGGACCCACAACACAAGCTCTCCGACACACTGCGGGCAACCGCCCACGCCATAGAGGAGAGCCATATCAGCCTGCGTCAGATGCTGGCCCTGGTGGGTGAACAGGGCATGTTGCTGTTTTGCGTACTGCTCACTGTGCCCTTCCTGCTGCCTGTTTCCATCCCTGGCGTCAGCACCCCGTTTGGCCTGCTGATCCTGTTTATCGGTATCGGCATCACCCTCAACCGTGTGCCCTGGCTGCCCGCCATCCTGATGGAACGCCGCTTCGCCGCCGATCAGCTAAAGCCGACCCTGCACAAAGGCGCTGACTTGTTGGCCCGCATCGATCGCTTCATTCGCCCGCGCCTCTTGCTGCTGACCGGCAGCAGTGCCATCAACCGCTGCAACGGCCTCTTGCTCATGCTGGCCGCCCTGTTGCTGATGCTGCCGCTGGGGGCTATCCCCTTCACCAACGCCATGCCAGCCTGGGCCATTCTGCTGCTGGCCATCGGCATGCTGCAGCGAGACGGCCTGTTCGTCGCCAGCGGTTACCTGCTGGTCAGCGCCACCCTGGTCTGGTTCAGCGCCTTGGCAATAGGTCTGTTGATGGCGGGGCAGAGCGTCTCGACCCTGCTGGGTTGACCCGTCACGCAGACGAAAAAGGGGCGACCAGGTGGTCGCCCCTTTTGTTTCATGCGGCATGCAGGCCGTCAGATCAGGTCATAGATCAGCGCGGAGATGGCGAGCAGACCCACCACCATCACGAACAGTGTGCTCGCACCGCGATAGCCCTTGAGCGCCGGCAGACGATAGATGGCGTAGGCGGGCAGCAGGAACAGGATCACCGCTATCAGGGGTCCGCTCACCTTCTCTATGATATTCAGCACATTGGGGTTCAGATAGGTGATGACACCGGTCACCACGAACAGGATGACGGATGAGACCCTGGCTATGGTGACCTCCCCAAGGGAGAGCCCAAGCCCCCGGCAAGCGCCGCTCACCATGCTCACAGTCCCCTCGTTCACTCCCATGGAAGTGCCGAGGAAGGATTTGGACATGGCCAGAATGGCAATGAGCGGACCCACATAGGCGATAAGCGGATTGGAAAATTTGTTCGCCAGCGCCGACAGCACGGAAATATTGTCGGTGCGAGCCAGCGCCATTTCCGCCTGACTCAGGCTCATCACACAACTGATGACAAAAAACAGCACGCTGCCGCAGATCAGCAGGCTGCTCCACTTGATGATGCGCTGGCTGCGCATATGGGCGCTCACATGGCAGCGCTTTTTCTGGGCGGCGGTAAACGAGGAGATAATGGGCGCATGGCTGAATGAAAACACCATCACTGGCACTATCAGCCAGAGGGATTTCCAGACGGCGGGATCACGCCAATCCACGGCCTGACTCTCGGTGAAATAGGAGAGGCTCCACTGGGGCAGCAGGTAGAAAGAGATACCCAGCAGGAAGGCGATCATAGGCAGCGCCAGCACGCTGATGGCAGAGACCACCACCTGTTTGCCGGTCAGCAAGATCAGGTGCAACCCCAGCATCACCGCCAGCACCAGCCAGCCACGGCTGACCATTGCGCCGCCCATCTGATGCACCATGAAGCTCTCGATGGCATTGGTGATGGAGATGCTGTAGACCAGAATGATGGGGTAGAAGGCCATCAGATAGACCAGCATCAGCAGCTTGCCCGCCCTGGGGCCAAAATGTTCCTCCACCACATGGGTAATATCCCCTTCCCGATGGGAACTGGATAACACGAAGCGACTCAAGGCACGGTGGGAATAATAAGAGAGCGGAAATGCTGCCAATAAAATGAACAGCAGTATGATCGGAGCATTACTGCCAACGGTAATGGGGAGAAAAAGGGTTCCGGCACCGACGGCTGTGGCATATAAGCCCATGGTCCATACCGAATCACTTCTCTCCCATTTCAACTTTGAGACTGAATTATTCTTTTCAGCAATAGCTATACTCATTGCGATATACACCTTATTTGTCTGTCACATTATTTTATTGGCCCGTGTAATAGGCAGGTGATATGTCTGCGCACATCGTACTCATTTTTTAGAAAACACAAACCCGTCAGCGGTCAACAGGACAGCCAATATGAAACGGATATGCCACGCTACCATCGTTGAAAACGCAATCAAGGTCAAGGTTAATAATTCATGACTGTTTGAATAACTTTGTTTGAAATGAAAACAGAATGTGTCATTTCGACCAGAATACAACCGCTTGATTTCAGAATCATAACATCACGGCAAACGATACATTAATCAGTCGATCATATAAACATGACCAACAATCCATCTGGTAATATCAAAAATATAGATAATGGTTTTGTGAAAATAATTATGCCGCCTTCTGAATTAATTGACTTGAGCAATAACAAGACTGCGTTCTGAATATCCTTCACCCCGGCAAGCAGGGCCTGCGGATTGTGATACGAGGCCGAGCACTGTCCCGGAGAAGCCGATCCCGCTCACACTGCGCACAGGCAAGTGATTGTTTCGCTGGGGCAGTTCCTTTAGGCTGACCATCTTGAGTCTATTGCCACCCCATCAGCCGCCCAGGGACGCCAGCTCAGCGCCAGCAAGCGAGGACGGCCGTCAACCGGAGAAGGAATATCCAGATGAAGAGAACAATAGTCACCGCCAAATTCGATGCCGTGAGCCTGGAGGGCGAACAGGTGACCCTGAAAATTGCCATCGGCGCCCCGCAACCCGACCCCAAATCCACCAGTGGCGACTATCGCTGCAAAGTGAAGCTGGCCGGGCTTGGCGACAAGACATTTATCCATGGCATAGACGCCTTGCAGGCCCTGAGCCTGGCCCTGAAATTTGTCGAAAGTGAGCTGCGCGCTTTCTCCGACGCCGGCTGGCACTTCTATCTGCCCGGCTGCCCGGATCAGCCCGTCGATATCGCCGCCTGCTATTTTCCAGAGATTTGACGAGTCCCCCGGTCGTAAAGCTTTTATCTGAGCGTCGAAACAGGTCACCGGGAATAGATAATTTCCGGTTCTGTGGCCAGAAGGCTTGACCAGATTGAGTCCAAACCCTTATTTATTGAGGCTCTTTTCATGGACCTGGAGCCAATATGCGACTGACCCCGCCCCTACCGCCGCAGGATGAGGAGCTCGATGCCCTGCGGATCGGCCTGTCTGGCTACAACACAGCCCAGGCTGGCACACACCTGCGCGAGCGGATCGCCAGCTTTATTAAGGATGCACAAGGCAAGGTGCTCGGCGGCATAGTCGCCGATATCAAGTGGGGCTGGTTGCACGTGGACTGGCTCTGGATCGACGAGCGTATCCGCAAGGACGGCTGGGGCGCCCGCCTGCTCGCCACCATGGAGCAATATGCCCAAAGCAAGGGCATCACCCACTTTCATCTGGAAACCACCAGTTTCCAGGCGCTGCCCTTCTACCAGAAACAGGGCTACACCGTCTTTGGCGAACTGCCGGATATGCCGCCTGGGCATATCACCTATTTTCTGAAGAAGACGGGGCAGTAACAGGCGCAACCAAGGCCATGGAAACAAGAGGGTTGAATGCAATGGCAATCAAGCCTCTTTGTCATGTTCAGTGGCTGGCGGAGCGGCTGCCGTTCCAGAGCAGCTCGCCACTGCGCAGCTCCATCAGGCTCATGGTGAGCCGATAGCGACTCCCCTCGGACACCAGATCCCCATAGAGCATGTAACCGGCCCCGGTCTGGCGGCCAAGCCGTACCAAGGATGCCGGATTCATTCTCCCCTGCTGATACTCGAGCTGCCCCGTGATGGCGGCCACCTGACCGGGATCGACGAAGCGAAAACCGCTCTTGGACTGGATCCGCTTGCTCATGGCCGCCGCCATTGTGCTGGTATCGAGCTCGTCATTGGTGCCGTCTCGGGGCGGAGTGAGCAGCAGGACGGCATTGCCACTCTGCGCCAGCTCCCGCACCTCGGGGGCCTGCACGAAGGCATCCGCCAGGGCGAGCGCCAGCCCGGTCGGGGCCACCGGCTTGGGTAGCGGCGCCCCGGCATCCGGCTTGGTCACAGGTTTCTCTGGCTGGATCACAGGCTGGTCCGGCTCGGTGACAGGCGCCGGAGTACCGCCATAGGGATTGATACTACAACCGCCCAGGAGCAGGGCCCCCACCATCAACAAGGAACGCATATTCATCATCTCTTCTCTCCGCCATCAGTCCGTGGAACGGACTTCGTCAAAAGCCCGTGACGGAGCCCAGGCCCCGCATCAGCTCCATGCTAGAGACAAACCCGCCCCGGGTCGATGCGCACATGACGACGGGGCGACAAAGGCTGGCGAGTGCACCACTACAAAAAGGTGGCAGACCATCATCAAATTCCTTTACGGTAGTGTGCCGACAGATTCGAAAGGAGAGCACCTTGCACGGACCCGATCCCGCCAATCCCCACCCCATGAAGGGCTTCCCCCAGGTGTGCTTTATCAAGAACACCATCAAGGGGCCCAATATCGAGGTGGGTGACTACAGCTACTACGACGACTCGGAAGACTCGGCAGGCTTTGAGCGCAACGTCCTCTACCACTTCCCCTTCATCGGCGACCGGCTCATCATCGGCAAGTTCTGCGCCATCGCCCGCGGGGTCAAGTTCATCATGAACGGCGCCAACCACCAGACCTCCGGCTTCTCCACCTACCCCTTCTTTATCTTCGGCAACGGCTGGGAGAGCGCCGCCCCCGCGCCGGGCACGCAGCCTTACAAGGGAGATACGGTGATTGGCAACGACGTCTGGATTGGCTATGACGCGCTGATCATGCCGGGCGTGAACGTCGGCAACGGCGCCATTATCGCCGCCCGCTCCGTGGTCACCGCCGATGTACCCGCCTACGCCGTTGTCGGCGGCAACCCCGCCAAGCTGATCCGCTACCGCTTTGACGACGACACCATAGCGCGCCTCGGCGCCCTAGCCTGGTGGGACTGGCCGGTGGAGCAGATCAGCCGGAATCTTCCGTTGATCGGTGGCGGGGAGATAGCCGCGCTGGAAGCTGCAGCCCGATAAACACCATCAAGCAGGAAGTCCGATGCAAATCACCACACCCCAAACGCCGCAAGAGGATGAGGTCGAGGCACCGCGGATCGGCCTGTCAGGCTACAACGTGATCCAAGCCGGCCCCTTTATCAGAAGCAGGACTACGAGATATTTTGCCAACTACTAGATATGCCGCTGGAGCATGTAAGTTATTTTTTGAATAAACAGGAAATTAGTAATGAATAAAATCTACAAGTACATGAAATTTAGATCTGAATTTTTAAAAAAGCCTAGTTTAAGGTTAAGCCAACGCTGTGCACTAAACGATCCTTTTGAATTCAGCCCTGTTCAAGACACTCTAGATAAAATATTAGAGGATGCTCATCGAGAAGATTTTTTCCAACAAATCGCTGAGTACGCAAGTGATGAGGAATTTGATGACACCGGAATCATATCCTTTACTGAAAGTTATAATAATCTATTAATGTGGTCCCACTATGCCGATGAGCACAAGGGTATTGTTGTTGAGTTTGACCACCACATTTTGAATGCCCACTTCAATAAAAAACTTGGTCTAACTAGGGAGGGTGCGAATAAGCACCCTCCACAACGAAACTGAAAAAATTAGTTTATTAAATTCAAATACTTACAAAGGCGCATTTTTATGTTTGGTGACTTATTCGCACCTTCCCTAGTTCTCTTGAACGTGTATTCTACAATAGAGAAAGACATGAGATACTACCACGTGATACATCACCAAAAAGAAACCTATTAACCAAGAGTGACGACTGGATTTATGAAAAAGAGCATCGAATAATAACTAAGATATCGAATGCAGATTACTTTATTATAACTAAAGATGCCTATGAATACATTCTTGATTTCTATGATGAAAGCTACCTTGAACTGCTTGATATCGAGAAATACAAAGGGATGATGAAAATCTCCATAAGTCATAAAGCATGTCATTTAATGGATCAGCAAGAAAAGGATGGCAACTCCACTGACGATATGGAGGAAATGAGATTTTCTCCAAGTAGCACCATATTGAACGAACTACTCTCCTTTTTCGCAGCGGTACCAACTTCTATTTTCCTTTTTGATATACCAGTAGAGTGTATCACTGGGATATTTTTAGGCTGTAGGTTAACAGACTCAGACAAGTCAACGCTACGTAAATTCGCTTGCAAGAATACGTTCCTTAATAAAATACCTTGCTACCAAGCTAGTTTAAGCAAGCATCAATTCACCTTAGTTTTTGAAGAAACTGACCTTTTATGTACAGTGGCGTAGACGCAATGAACGAAGCGAATTGCATCTCTATTTTTACAACTTTACTTACCAAGCTCACTTTCATGCTAACAATAAATAAGTATTAAATTACAGAGTGAGACAAGATGGAAAATACCAATCCCAAAAATCCGGCCCAATGAACATATGTCTCTTTATGAGATGGGATAATGGCATGACCAAACAATATCACACCATATGAGAATATGGGCAAATATTGGGTTAACCGCCCAATATAAATGGAAGCACCAAATGTGGTGACAGGAAAGAAGTAATAAAGGGCAAGATAGAACAGCATCAAGAATGAACCGGATAAAAACCGTTTATCTTCAAGCCGACCAAAACCCGAAAAGAGGTAGATTCCCGAGATGAGAAAAACGACCAGCAACATCATAATAAATATCTACCTCTCGGATTCCTGCTCACCTCAGAACAGTACGATACATCTTCCATTTTCAAACCCTTTAATTTGACCGTCAGCGGGATAAATGATATCCATTTGGCCTCATTCATGTCTGATAGCAACAGGAGAGTATCATGGGGATAGCCACTTGTCCGATCAAGGAGTTGACTCTGAGTTCTCGCTCAATAGATGCTCTTGAGCAGATCGACCAACTTGTGGATAGTGCGAATCAATTGGCCTTCGCCGTTTCCGCCACGCCGCTATATACCATTTTCAGTGACCCAAGAAGTGCCAAAGATGTGGTCTACAACATCCATGACCACGACTGGGAGTTGTATGGCCAAGCAATGGAAGGTATCCCCAATATGCTTCGCCATAAATTGAATCAGGTTGTCGAACCCATGGCATGGTCCTCAACAGGTAAAGAATCTCAATTCTGGAAGTGCGTCCATGCCTCATATAACAAGTAAACTCGCGTTCCTGCTGATCTTTGTCTGTCAGGGCACCATGGCCCTGTCACTACATGATCTGGATCCAGCGTTTGAGCGGTGTGAGGCGATCAAGTCGCAGCACACACCCACGCTGCCAGCGAAAGGCGACCGCTTCTGGTCACTGGGGAGGGAACAACAGGCGACCGTGCTTATCTATCTGCATGAAAAAAGCATGGAGCGCTGCACCGCAGCAGAGGTTGATGCACTGGCGCTCAAGGCGTTCCATCAAGCAGTAGAGGGAGACAGTTCCTTTCTCAACGTATTAATCAAGGCCAGCGCCACCACCCTAACTCCTACCCAAAAAAACCAGTTGCAGCAGATTGGGCAGGCAGAGCTGGACAGGTTGGCAGGCATGAAGGAATTTGCTCACCCCTTCTCGCTAACCAATTACCTCAAGCAATTACCCTAAGAACCATCTTGCATATCAACTGCACCCACCACTATCTACGGGGCGGACACGGTCTTGGTTCCCCCTTTTATTCGCTGAGGCGAACCCGCTTGTCCAGGCCGCGAGACAGGATGTCGAGCGAGCGGCGCCGGGCCATGGATGGCCCGTCGGCGCGTGCCGTCGGACAAGCGGGTGAGCCGAAGGCACCCGACGAAGTCGGGCGAATAAGCGGGGCTGGCCTTTCTTTTGGTGACTTTTCTTTGGCCACGCAAAGAAAAGTCACTCGCCCTGGCCCGAAGGGCGGGCGAAACCCCTTCGAGGCCAGCGGCCTCGCGTCCTGCACGGCAAAGCCGTGCCACCACACAACGGCCCCTGCCGCCAACGCCATACATCGGAACGGACGATTACGCCTGACGGCTAATCGACCCTACGATTGCACGGCGCAGCCGTGCCTGCTTGCTACAGGCACAGCGTCTGGCTGGACGCCCGGATGCCACCGGCAAAGGGAGCGTGGCCGCCCCTATCGGCCCAAGAAGGGTTCCCAGTCCTTGAACACCGGCTGCAACCCTGCCTGCCTGACGGCATCGGCGACCTCACCCAGCGGGCGAGCGTCATGGATGGCAAACTGCTCCAGCTCCTCCTTGCCCCCCTCCGCATAACCGCCCGGCTGGGTGCGCGACTCCGCCGACATCTGGGTGATGCCAAGGCGCAGGGCGCCGTTGCGAAACGCAGGGGATTCCCGGGTGGAGAGCGACAACTCCAGGGTCGGCGAGAAGAGGCGCCAGGCGCAGATCAGTTGCACCAGCTGCCTGTCCGACATCACCACCTCGGGCTGCAGGCCGCCGGTGCAGGGACGCAGGCGCGGGAAGGAGAGCGAATAACGGCTCTGCCAGTGGTGGCGCTCGAGCCAGCTCAAGTGCTCGGCCACGAAATAGCTGTCGGCGCGCCAATCCGAAGAGAGGCCAATCAGCGCCCCCAGCCCTATTTTGTCGATGCCGGCCCTCCCCAGCCGCTCCGGGGTGGCGAGCCGCCACTCTATGTCCTGCTTGTTGCCGCGCAGGTGATGGCGGGCGTAACTGGGAGCGTGATAGGTCTCCTGATAGACCATGACGGCATCCAGCCCCAGGGTTTTGAGCTCGGCGTAATCGGCCTGCGACAGTGGCTGCACCTCCATCGCCAAGGCGCTGAAATGGCGGCGGATCTGCGGCAGGTGCTCACGAAAATAGGCCATGCCCACCTTGCTCTCGTGCTCGCCAGTCACCAGTAACACGCTGTCGAAGCCGCGCGCCTTGATGGCCAGACATTCGCGCTCGATTTCCTCTGCATCCAGCGTCTTGCGCTTGAGGCGGTTGCTCATGGAGAAACCGCAGTAGGAGCAGTCGTTGGCACAAAGGTTCGACAGATAGAGGGGCACATAGAAGCCCACCGTATTGCCGAAACGCTGGCGGGTGAGGCGCTCGGCCTCAGCCGCCATCTGCGGCAAAAACGCCTCGGCGGCCGGGGAGATCAGCGCCATAAAGTCGGCCAGGGTGCGGCGCGGACTGGCCAGCGCCCGCTCGACATCCCGGGTGGTTTTGGCGCGGATCTGCATGCCGATATCGTCCCACTCCAGCTCGCGCCAACGGCTGATAAAGGAGGGGTGTGCCTCCACGTCCCTCACCTCTGATACCCTCACCCCCAGCCCCTCTCCCAATGGGAGAGAGGCGCATACAGACGCCACATCTTGCCCCATGCCCTGAGTCATAGCGCCTCCAGAAAATCGGTGAGCGGGCTGGAGGCGCTGGCTTGCAGGCCGCGCGCGCCCAAGCCAGCCAGATAGGCGCTGCGACCAGCCTCACAGGCCAGCGCGAAGGCGCGGCCCATGGCGACCGGATCCCGGCTCACGGCGATGGCGGTGTTGACCAGCACGGCGTCGGCACCCAGCTCAAAGGCCGCGGCGGCGTGGCTCGGCGCACCTATCCCCGCATCCACCACTACAGGTACCCGCGCCTGTTCGATGATAATGGCGAGGAAATCCCGGGTCACCAGCCCCTGATTCGAGCCAATCGGCGCGCCGAGCGGCATGACGGCGGCGCAGCCCACCTCTTCCAGCCGCTTGCAGAGCACGGGATCGGCCCCGCAGTAAGGCAGCACCACGAAACCCTCTTTCACCAGCTGTTCGGCCGCCTTGAGGGTCTCTATGGGATCGGGCAGCAGGTATTTGGGATCGGGGTGGATCTCCAGCTTCAGCCAGTTTGTGCCGAGCGCCTCCCGGGCCAGATGGGCGGCAAACACCGCCTCTGCTGCTGTCTTGGCGCCCGAGGTGTTGGGCAGCAGCTTGACCCCGAGCTTGAGCAGCGGAGTGAGGATATCGTCGTGGCGCTTGCCGGGTTCGAGGCGCTTGATGGCCATAGTCACCAGCCGGGAGCCGCTTGCTTCGATGGCGGCCGCCATCAGATCCGGGCGGGCAAACTTGCCGGTGCCGGTAAAGAGGCGGGACGAAAATTCATGGTCGGCTATGGTCAGCATCTCAGCCTCCGGCAATGGCAGTGAAAAGGTGGAGTTCGTCCCCGTCATTGAGCCGGGTGTCTGACCAGCGGCTGCGGGGCAGCACGGCGCCGTTGAGGGCCACCGCCACCCCCTGCGGGGCAACCTCGCGGGCCGCCAGCAGCTCGGCCACGCAGATCTGGCTATCCGGGCTGGTCGTCAGCACCAGCTCGCTGTCGTTCAATCGGATCTTCATTGCGCATCCTCCATGGGATTGGCAAAGGCAGTGGCGCCGCACACGGAACAGGCGGGATCGGGGGACAACCCCAGGGTCTGCCACTCGTGGGTCAGGGCATCGAAACGGCGCAGGGTGCCCGCCACCGGACTGGGCTTGCCCAGCAGCAGACGCAAGGCTTCCAGCGCCTGCAAGGCGCCCATCACCCCCACCAGGGGACCGGTAACGCCGCTGCTCTGGCAGCTCTCCTTGATCTCGGTATCCGCCGGATAGAGGCAGGCGTAGCAGGCGTGTTCGGGGGCGGTTCGCACCATCAGCTGTCCCTGCCAGCCGACGGCGGCGGCCGAGATCCAGGGCTTGTGCTGCGCCACACAGACGGCGTTGATGGCGTGGCGACTGGCCAGGTTGTCGCAGCAGTCGACAACCAGATCCACCTCGGCCACGAAGGCGGGCAGGCTCTGCTCATCGAGCCGCTGATTGATGGCAATCAGCTCCACATGGGGGTTGTGGGCCGCCAACCGTTCCCGGGCCAGCTCGGCCTTGGAATGATTGACCGCATCAGCATCGAACAGGATCTGGCGCGGCAGGTTGCTGGAATCCACCACGTCGCCGTCGGCGAGCCACAAGGTGCCCACCCCGGCTCCGGCCAGATAGAGGGCCAGCGGCGAGCCGAGCCCGCCGAGGCCGACGATCAGCACGGATGCCTCTTTCAGCCTCGCCTGCCCCGCCTCGCCGATTTCGCTCAGCATCAGTTGCCTGCCGTAGCGCAGGTATTCCGCATCAGAGAGCATGATCGGCCTCCTGCTGCGTGATGGCCTGATGGATAAGCGCAGAGCAAGGCTCATCCCCCGCCCCCACTGCCGCCAGCAATCGGGCTGTGGCCCCCTGCCAGTCGTCGCTTGCCGTGATGGCAGACACCAGGGCAATGCTGCCGACCCCGCACGCTTTGACCGCCGCCACCCGCTCCTCGCCGATGCCGCCGATGGCGACCGTCGGCCAGTCGCACATGAGTGCCTGGTAGCGTTGCAGCCGCACCAGCCCCTGGGGGCGGGACGGCATCTGCTTGGTGTTGGTTGGGAAGATATGACCCAGCGCTATGTAGGAAGGGGCCAGTTCGCGGGCCCTCATCAACTCGAAGTAGCCGTGGGTGGAGAGACCGAGGCGCAGGCCGGCGGCCTGGATGGCGGCGAGATCCGCCGTCTCCATGTCCTCCTGACCCAGATGCACGCCATAGGCACCGGCGGCTATGGCCTGCTGCCAGTAGTCGTTGATAAAGAGCCGAGCACCAAAGCGGTGACCCAGCGCCACCGCCTCGGCAATGGCCGGTGCCACCTGGGCGGCGGGCAGGTTCTTGATGCGCAGTTGCAGGGTCTTGACCCCGGCCCCCAGCAGACGCCTGAGCCACTTGACCGAATCCACCACAGGATAGAGACCCAGATGCTGTTCGGTCGCGGCAAAGGGGCCCCCGGGCAGGCGGGCCTCGCAGGCGGGATAGAGACCAAAACGGCGATCCAGGCTTGACCCTGCCAGCACGGCGCGGGGGAAGTGGGCAAGATCCGCTGGCCAGCCGAGATGGGCGATGGGGCCAGGACCGGCCCCCACCCCTTGCGCCCCAGCCAGCCCCTGTTGCAAATAAGCACGAGCGAGCGTGATGGCGTCATCGACCGGGTGATCCTGCGCCACCACGGCGGCGATGGCGCTGGCATAACAGCAACCGGTGCCGTGGCCGTGGCGGGTGTCGATACGCGGCGCTCCTAGCCAGAACTCGCGCTGCTCGTCCTGGTAGTAATCGAGGCAGAGCTCTTCGCTCCAGCCCAGATGCCCGCCCTTCACCAGCACGGCGCGGGCGCCCAGTTCACGCAATCGCGCCGCCCCCGCCCGCACCAGCTCAGGGCTGCTGGCGGGAATGCCGGTCAGCGCCTCCAGCTCGGGGCCGTTGGGGGTGATAAGCGACAGCCTTGGCAGCAGATGTTCACGCACCGCCGTCAGCATGTTGGCTTCGGCCATGGGGGTGCCTGTGCTGGCGATGGCCACCGGGTCGTAGACCACGAAGGGGGCCGTCAGGGTATCGAGCCGCCGGGCCAGCACCTCCACATGGAGCCGGGTCGGCAACAGGCCTATCTTGATGGCCGCCGGGGGCAAGTCGACGCCGAGGGCGTCGATCTGGGCGGTGAAGGTCTGCATCAGCACGGGATCGACCATCTTCACCGCCACCGAGTTCTGGGCCGTGATGGCGGTGATGACAGAGCAACCGTGCACGCCGAGATCGTGCAAGGTATGCAGATCGGCCTGAATGCCGGCACCGCCCCCCGAGTCGGAACCGGCTATGGTCCAGACGATGGGTCGGCTGTTCATGCCTCCTCCCGCGCCGGTTTGAGGGCCGCCGCCTGATGGTAGAGCTCGCTCCCCTTCTCTTTGAAGGTTTCTGCCATCTGCGCCATGCCGCTTTCTACCTCGGCCACTACCCGCTCCTGCTGGCCATCCATGCCCACCAGTTTCACCTCGACCGCCTCCAGACTGGCCGCGTAATCGCGCACGTCCTGGGTGATCTTCATGGAGCAGAACTTGGGGCCGCACATGGAGCAGAAGTGGGCCACCTTGCCGGACTCCTGGGGCAGGGTCTCGTCGTGATAGGCGCGGGCGGTCTCGGGATCCAGTGCCAGGTTGAACTGATCCTCCCAGCGGAATTCGAAGCGCGCCTTGGACATGGCGTTGTCGCGGATCTGGGCACCTGGGTGACCCTTGGCCAAGTCAGCGGCGTGGGCGGCGATCTTGTAGGTGATGAGACCCTGTTTCACATCCTCCTTGTTCGGCAGCCCCAGGTGCTCCTTGGGGGTGACGTAGCAGAGCATGGCGCAGCCATACCAGCCGATCATGGCGGCGCCTATGCCGGAGGTGAAGTGATCATAACCGGGAGCTATGTCGGTGGTGAGCGGGCCCAGGGTATAGAAAGGCGCCTCGTGGCAATGCTCCAGCTGCTCCGTCATGTTGCGCTCTATCATGTGCATGGGCACATGGCCCGGCCCCTCTATCATCACCTGGACGTCGTACTCCCAGGCGATCTTGGTGAGCTCGCCCAGGGTGCGCAGCTCGGCGAACTGGGCCTCGTCGTTGGCGTCATAGACAGAGCCGGGACGCAGACCGTCTCCAAGCGACAGGGCCACGTCATAGGCGGCGCACAGCTCGCAGATCTCGCGAAAATGCTGGTAGAGGAAGTTCTCTTTATGGTGGGACAGGCACCACTTGGCCATGATGCTGCCGCCGCGCGAGACAATGCCGGTGAGACGCTTGGCTGTCATGGGCACATAGCGCAGCAGCACGCCGGCATGAATGGTGAAGTAGTCCACACCCTGCTCGGCCTGTTCGAGCAGGGTATCGCGGAACAGCTCCCAGGTGAGGTCTTCGGCGATGCCGTTGGTTTTTTCCAGCGCCTGATAGATGGGCACAGTCCCGATGGGGACCGGGCTGTTGCGCAGGATCCACTCGCGGGTCTCGTGGATGTTGCGACCGGTGGAGAGATCCATGACGGTGTCGGCGCCCCAGCGGGTGGACCAGACCAGCTTCTCCACCTCTTCTTCGATGCTGGAGCTGACCGCCGAGTTGCCTATGTTGGCGTTGATCTTCACCAGGAAGTTGCGGCCTATGATCATGGGCTCGGTTTCCGGGTGGTTGATGTTGTTGGGGATGATGGCGCGGCCAGCGGCAACCTCATCGCGCACGAACTCGGGGGTGATGTTCTCGGGCAGGCGGGCACCGAAACCCTGACCCGGATGCTGGCGCAGCAACAGCTCGGAGCGCACCCGCTCGCGGCCCATGTTCTCGCGGATGGCGATAAATTCCATCTCGGGGGTGACCAGCCCCTGACGGGCATAGTGCAGCTGGGTTACACGGCGGCCAGGCTTGGCGCGACGGGGCTTGGGCAAGTTATCGAAACGCAGGTGATCCAGCCCCTCATCGGCGAGATGCTCCTGGGTGAAGGCGGAGCTGAGATCATCGAGCTCTTCGGTGTCACCGCGCTCCCGTACCCAGCTTTCCCGCAGGCGCGGCAGACCGAGACGCACATCGATGACCGCATGTTCATCACCGTAGGCACCCGAGGTGTCGTAGACGGGGACAGGCTCGTTGGCTTCGAACTGCGGGTTATCCTTGCTGCCCCCCACCAGGGTGTCGGCCAGGGCAATTTCGCGCAGCCCCACCCGGATATCGGGGCGAGAACCTTCGATAAAGATGCGGCTGGAGTTGGGATGGGCCATCCCCTTGAGATTGTCGATAAAACGCTGGGCACTGGCACGCTGCTCGCGGCGGCCGACGGGGACTGACTTGGCATTTTCCGGTACGGAAGTTTTTGAGGTAGACATAGCAAAACTCACATTAACTGATTGAAGTTATGGGTGTTTGCTTGTCTGGAGTTCGAGGAGAAGTGATGAACCTGTGGGTGAGGTTTGCATTCAAGAGGGAGCAAAACTGAAGCCTTGGCTTCCTCCTGCGCATCTTCTGTACTCCCCCTGATGGACAAGGCGACAGAACAGGATGGCAGGCTCCCTCTTGTGCGCACTGGCTTGCCGGTCGGATCACTCCTATCGGCGAGCGGGGAAGCTTGTTCCTCCCCGGCGCGGCAACCCACTGGTTACCCTTGTTTCCCTTCGCAGGTGCTAGCCTGATCAGGTTCCACGGATCCCGAATTAACGGTCTCAGCCTTGCGTCGTTCGACGGTTGGCACTCCGACAAGATGGCGCCAGTATAAGTGGGGAAATAGAAAGCACAAGCCTTCAACAAGCCCGACCAGTGCAAACAACAACCGGGCCATGGGCCCGGTTCTCTTACTGCAACACACTGCCATTATTGGTTGGCAGCAGGGGTCACGCTGAGGCTGACATTGTTGAAGCCAAGCCCGGAGAGCTCTTGTGCATCGAGCGGGATCTCCAGTCTCAGACCCTGACCGGCACCCAGGTTGCGCGCACGGCTCGAGTGGCTGGCGGCAGCGACCGGCACGGGAGCGCCGATTTCGATGTTGCCGGCAAACTGGCTCTCGGCACTGAAATCACCTGTGATCCCGGCCCGCACCGGGCGCAGCACCCTGGCCAGGTTATTCTGCATGGTAGGCAGACCGTTCTGCTGTATGGTCCAGTTCCAATCCCACCACTTCACTTCACCCGGGATATAACGCTTGTCCCACTGGTAGCGGATACTGCTGGCCTTGTCCTTGTATGGCCCTATGACGAAGGTGTGGTTCCAGTTCGGGCGGTTGTCCGGATGGGTATACCAGGCATTGCCGCCCCAACGCAGGAAACCGCTCAGGGTCAGGTCATAGCTGACATCGGCCTTGAACTCGTAGGGATAGGAGATGTCGGCCTTGTAGAGCTCTATCTTCACCGGGATCTTGGAGTGGGCCGGCACTGTCGGGCGCACGGACTGGGACAAAGAGGTGGTGGTCGAGCCCCCGTTCTGGGAGGCCCAGGACTGGTTGGCAGCAATCTCGATGGAGAGCTCGGTTTCCCCCACCAGCGGCCACTTGAACTTGTTCTTGGTGGTCACCTTCTCGCTCAGGCCATAGGTGTTGGTCTTGGACCAGTTGGTGGCGGTGTCGTAGCGCAGGGTGACGTCATAACCGGATTGAGGCGTGTCGCTGTCGTTGATAGCCCAGCCCACCACCGTCTTGACCAGTTGGCGGTCGGACTGGGTCACATCGCCATGCTTGAAACTGTCAGGATCCAGGTTGTAGGCAAAATTGCTCACCTTGATGGAGGTCTTGTCACCACAGCGATAACCGTCGCAGCCACCGTCATTGTTGCCACGGATCACCCAGCCATCGCCATCACGGGTCACATCCATGTCTTCGCCGACATATTGACTGTGATTTCCCCCTACCCAGGCATAACCGAGATAATGGGCCAGATAACTGGTTGGTTTGATGAAATTCGCACTGTCATGTACCAGCCGCCATTGCACATCTACTTCATCACCATCTGGAATATCCAGGGCAGACAGAGTCGGTATTTCCCCGGTTGCAGGATTGGTCGGATAACACCAGGTATTGGAGGCTGAGCCTGGTTTTATTTCACCATTATATCCCGGCCCCATAATGACCCAGCCGTTGGCAAGACCACTTATTTGCCACTGTCCCATCATGCCGACAATATTGCTTTTAACGCTCTGAGCCTCTTCTCGCGTCACGGGACGATACTTGTCGCCACAGACCTCTTGCCCCAATGAAAACAGGCGAAGCTGGTCTGGATAGACGGGCTCTGCCGCTTGCGCCTGTGCCATCAGCAGGCCGGATATGATTAATGACAAGCCAGTTATTTTTAGTTTTTTCATAGCAACCCCAATATATTAAACACTGACATGCATTCACCCGATTTATATATCAACGGGCAGCATGTGAGTATGACAGTATCAGTCGCATCAATCTCATTATGCGATCAAGCCCACACTTTAATATATAAACAAAATTAACCGGAAGATTAATTCAGCATTATTTTATATTGAGCAATATAATATCAAAGCATGCACTCTATTATTTTATTCATCACTTAATCATATTTAAGAATCTCTTAAAAAAGAGAACTCTAATTTAGCAATTTAAATATTCCCCAATTAAGTGAGCAAGGCCTCGGCATTATTTCGGTTCATCTTCCGGATTCGGGATCAGTATCTCGGTCACGCGCCCCCTCTCGTCACGGGTCAGCACCAGGGTACGCCCCGGTTGCAGATCGGCGGGGCTGCCGTTGAGCCAGCGGGTACCGGCATCAAATGTCATTGTGCCCAGCCCCTGCAATTGCAGCGCATGACCCGTCACGGCGAGCAAGGTGCCCTCCGCTCGGCGCCACTGGGCAGCCGGTTCTGACCCAGGCGCGTGTCCATAAAGGCGAATATGTTCGGCGACGCCGTTGCGACTCAGGATGGCGAGCTTCATGCCGGGTTTGAGGTCGGAAAACTGACGCACCCCGGCCAGTGCGGCGCTGCCAAGCTCCAGCTCGGCCCCTTGAAATTGCAGCCGAATGCCATCGTTGTGTTCCAGCTCCACCTGCCAGAGCTCGCCATCGACGGCAAGGGTGCAGAACGGCAGAGCCAGCAGCAGGAGGGAGGTGCGTGTCATAACAGAAGGCCCATGGTCAAACCCTGATGAGGTTTAACTATGGGCCTGGGCGGGCAATTTTTCCGGTCGCCAGATGCGCCTGCTGCTCAATCATCCTGGCGGCAACGGCTCAACCGCATGCCGTCGAACTTGCACTCCAGCTCCAGCCAGCGCCCTTCGAAGGGAGCCAGGCTGTCATCCAAGGTGACATAACCCCAGATCCGCCCTTGCACCACCGGTCCCTCCAGCTCCATCTCGTCCTCTTCGTCCAGCGCCTCCACCTCTCGGATCACCCTCACTCCCTCCTCAACCACCCCTTCCAGATCGACCCAGCGGCCACCGAGATCGTCCTCGCTCAGCCCGTCCTTGAAGCGGGTCTCTTCGTCGAGCACGAAGGGGATGCCGTTGACCATCAGCTGGCCCAGTTGCCAGGTGGTGCGGCCGGTCAACTTGAACTCGGCCGACTGCGCAGTGCCAAGTGGCAACAATATAAACAGCAGCAGAGCGCACAGAGACTTCTTCATCAGGGATCCTCGGGGTTACACTGCCACACAGGATGCCTCGTCCAGTGTGAGACAACCGTGAAATATCGGTCAAAACCAGGAGATCAAAACATGAAAATACTGGTGGTGGAAGACAATCCCCAGGTAGCGGAAACCATCATGGATTACCTGGAGCTGGCCGGGCACAGGCTGGACTGCGCCTATCACGGTCAGGCTGCCCTGCAACTGCTGGCCGAGCAGTGCTTCGACGTCATCATCATGGATGTCATGATGCCGCGTCTGGATGGCCTCTCCACGGTTGAGCGACTGCGGGCCGATGGCATAGCAACCCCTGTGCTGTTTCTCACCGCCCGCGACAGTCTGGATGACAAGCTGGCGGGCTTTCGGGCAGGTGGCGATGACTATCTGGTCAAGCCGTTCGCCATGGAGGAGCTGGAAGTGCGGCTGCAGGCGCTGGCCCTGCGTGGCCCCCGCAGCGACATGGGGGCCCTCAGCGTGGGCGAGCTGACGCTGGATCCCGCCAGTGGCCGCGCCACCCGCGCCGGAGTCGAGCTCAAGCTCGGCAAGATCCCGTTCCAGATCCTCACCCTGCTGGTGCGCCGCGCCCCCCATCTGGTGAGCCGGCAAGAAGTGCTGGAGACAGTCTGGGGGGACGAGGAGCCTGACTCCGACGCACTGCGCAGCCACATCTATGCCCTGCGCAACGCCCTCGACAAACCCTTCCCTACCCCCATGCTGGAAACCCTCCACGGTCAGGGCTATCGACTGGTGACATCATGACCACACCCGGAGGCCATGATCCATCCCCATCGAGTGACTCAATGAACCAGCCAGCCGGAGGCCATGACCAGGCACAGCCGGGTACCCAGGTCAGCCTGCCCAGTTTGCGCCATCGCCTGATCCTGACCCTGAGCGGGGCGGGCATGCTGCTGCTGATCATCATCAGCTTGTTGATGGTGGTGGCCGAAGACAAGATGGAAGAGTTGAGCCTGCGTCACTGGCTGGAAGCCGAGGTCACCCGCTACAACGATGACTGGCTGCAACTCGGCATGGCGGCCCCCGCCCCCAGTCCGCGCCAGTTCTCCAGTTACTGGACCGAAGCGGGCCGACTGCCAGCCTGGCTCAAGCTCTATCAGAGCCCGGGCTTCTTCGAGCACCAGCTTGGCGAGGAGGACAAGCACTTCCTGGTGCGGCCCCATCCCTCCGGCCAGGGGCTGCTCTATCTGGTGTTCAACGACGACGCCGACGACTATCTGGATCCTTACGAAGATCAGCTGCATCTGGCTACCAGGCTCATAGGCTTGACCCTGCTGATAGCGTGCATCGGTTTCGGCATCTGGCTGGTGCGTCACATCACGGGGCCACTGCAGCGGTTGCAGCAAAGGGTCGCCCACCTCACCCCGGATCAGGCGGATTTCGTGCCCGATGCCCCCTGGCAGGAATTGCGGGAGATCGAGCTGGCACTGCTGACCGGCAAACACGAGGTGGCCGCCGTGTTCGCCCGCGAGCAGGAGTTCAGCCGTTTTGCCAGCCATGAGCTGCGCACCCCCAACATGGTGATCCAGGGGTCGGCAGCGCTGCTCGGCAAGGTAACGGACTTGCCCGCCCCCGCCGCCCGTGCCACCACCCGCATTCGCGCCGCTGCAGACGAAATGGCGCTGCTCACAGAGACCTTCCTGCTGCTGGGTCGCAAGGAGGTGGTGGAGCGTTCGTTGCAACGGGTAGCACCGCTGATCCGGCAGGAGCTGGTGCGCCTCGCTCCGCTGTTGCAGCGGGAGACGCTCGATATCAGGCTCACCCTGGACGAGGCAAGCGAGGTCAATGCCCCCCTCTCCTTGCTCGCCATTGCCCTCGGCAACCTGCTGAAAAATGCCTTGAGCTATGCCGAGGGGCATATCGAGATCGAGCTGTGCGGGCCCGTACTCACCATCAGCAACCCGACTGCGGCCGCACCGGATCAGATCCTCGGCTACGGCTGTGGCCTCACCATCATACAGCGCATCTGCGAGAAGCTCGGCTGGCAGATAGACACCCGACTGGAGGCAGGCATCTTCCGCGCCAGGCTGGAAATGCGGGAATAACCGACACGCAAACAACACAAGGCGCCCGAGGGCGCCTTGTGTTTATACCGCTATGCAAGCCGTCAGCGGCTTATTCGGCGGGCTTGTTCTTGCGGCTCGCCTTGAGCTCCAGGAACTCGATGATCTTGCCAGCCACATCCTTGCCGGAGGCGGCTTCCACTCCTTGCAGACCAGGGGAGGAGTTCACTTCAAGCACCAGAGGACCGCGGGCAGAGCGCAGAATATCCACGCCAGCCACATCCAGCCCCATGATCTTGGCCGCCTGTACCGCAGTCGCGCGCTCTTCGGGGCTTATCTTGATCGCCTCGGCAGTGCCGCCACGGTGCAGGTTGGAGCGAAACTCCCCTGGCTGGGCCTGACGGCGCATGGCAGCAACCACCTTGCCATTGACCACCAGACAGCGAATGTCGGCGCCGTTGGCCTCGCGGATGTACTCCTGCACCAATATGTTGTTATTGGTCTGGATAAAGGCCTCGATCACGCTCTCGGCCGCCTTGTGGGTCTCGCACAACACAACGCCAATACCCTGGGTGCCTTCCAGCAGCTTCACTACCAGAGGTGCGCCCCCCACCATGGTGATGAGATCCGGCACATCGTGGGTGCTGTGGGCATAGCCGGTGATGGGCAGACCTATGCCGTGGCGCGACAACAACTGCATGGCCCGCAGCTTGTCGCGGGAACGGGAGATGGCCACAGAGCTGTTGAGAGCCATGGTGTTCATCATCTCGAACTGGCGCAGCACGGCGGTGCCGTAAAAGGTGATGCTGGCGCCGATGCGCGGGATCACGGCGTCGTAACTCTCCAGCTCTCGTCCTTCGTAATGAATGGAGGGGCTGTGGGAGGCGATATTCATATAGCAGCGCAGGGTGTCTAGCACCTCTACCTGATGACCGCGGGCCTGCGCCACCTCGACCAGACGGCGGGTGGAATAGTTTCTGGGCTCACGGGATAAAATGGCGATCTTCATGACAATTCCGCTAGAAGGCAGTGCCTGGGCAGGATGGGGCGGGAGAGTATAAGGTGCCACAGCGCCAAGACAACGCCAATTGTTTCTCCTGACAACAAGACAAACCACACAGAACTGCACACTGCAATCCCATTGTCACCGATATGTCAAACGGCAGCCCTAAGCTGGTCTGTCCACCAGCCCAAGGATGCCGCCGTTTCTCGTCAAAGATCAACCAATGTCACTCGGGAGATCGGGATTCAGTTCAGGTTAGGCCCCAGCCAGCGTTCTGCTTCCGCCAGGGTCATCCCCTTGCGGGCGGCGTAATCTTCCACCTGATCCTGCTGGATCTGCGCCACCGCGAAATATTTGCTGTCGGGGTGGGAGAAGTACCAGCCTGACACGGCCGCACCCGGCCACATGGCATAGGACTCGGTGAGCTTCATGCCGATGGCCTGCTCCACGCCCAGCAGCTCCCAGATGCTCCCTTTTTCAGTGTGCTCGGGACAGGCGGGGTAACCGGGCGCCGGGCGTATGCCGCGGTAGTTCTCGCGGATCAGATCCTCATTGCTGAGGGCCTCGTCGGGTGCATAGCCCCAGTGCACCTTGCGCACCTGTTCGTGCAGATACTCGGCGAAGGCCTCGGCGAGACGGTCACACACCGCCTGGATCAGGATGGCGTTGTAGTCGTCATGATCCGCCTTGTAGGCAGTGGCGATGGCCTCTTCCCCGATTCCGCCAGTCACTGCGAAGGCACCGATCCAGTCCGGCTTGCCGCTCTCTTTCGGCGCCACATAGTCCGCCAGACAGTAGTTGGGGAAGCCCTGCTTCTCGCTCTGCTGACGCAGGTGGTGCAGCACCTTGCGCACCTCGCTGCGCGACTCGTCGGTATAGACCTCTATGCTGTCGCCGATCGTGTTGGCCGGAAACAGACCTATGATGCCGGCGCAGCGCACGCTCTCGTCCTGCTCCAGCTTGTCCAGCATGGCGTTGGCATCGGCAAACAGCTTGGTCGCCTCCTCACCTATGATCTCGTCTTCGAGAATGCGCGGATACTTGCCCGCCAGCTCCCAGCTGAGGAAAAACGGCGTCCAGTCTATGTAGGGGCGCAGCACCGAGACGGGCACGTTCTCAAACGTCTGCACGCCCGGCTCACGGGGGGCCGGCGGTTGATAGTTCACCCAGTCCAGCTGCTGCCGGTTGGCTCGGGCATGGGCCAGGCTGACCGGCTTGGATCTCGGCTGCTTGCGGGCATGCTGATCACGGGCAACCTCGTACTCCTTGTCGATGCGGGCGACAAAGGCAGGCTTGAGTTCCGGATTCAGCAAGCTCTGGGCCACCCCGACGGCGCGCGACGCGTTCGACACATAGACCACGGGTTCGCTGTAGTTCTGCTCTATCTTGACCGCAGTGTGGGCCTTGGAGGTGGTGGCACCGCCGATCAGCAGCGGCAGCTTGAAGCCCTGACGCTCCATCTCTTTGGCCACGTGTACCATCTCGTCGAGAGACGGTGTGATCAGACCAGACAGCCCTATGATATCGGCTCCCACTTCACGGGCAGTCTTGAGAATGGTCTCGCAGGAGACCATAACGCCGAGATCCACTATCTCGTAGTTGTTGCACTGCAACACAACGCCGACGATGTTCTTGCCGATGTCGTGCACGTCACCCTTGACGGTGGCGAGCACTATCTTGCCGTTGCTGTAGCCGCCCTGTTTCTCGGCTTCGATGTAGGGTTGCAGATAGGCCACAGCCCGCTTCATCACCCGGGCGGATTTGACCACCTGGGGCAGAAACATCTTGCCCGCGCCAAACAGATCGCCGACCACGTTCATGCCGTCCATCAGGGGCCCTTCGATCACGTGCAGCGGCTTCTCGGCGCCGGCCCGCGCCTCTTCCGTATCCTCTTCGATAAAGTCGGTGATCCCCTTGACCAGAGCGTGTTCCAGCCGCTTGCCCACCGGCCAGCTGCGCCACTCCTGATCCCGCGGATCCTCGGCCTGGGCACCGGCGCCACGATACTTCTCGGCGATGGCCAGCAAATCCTCGGTGGCACTGTCACTCAAGTTGAGCACCACGGCCTCGACCTTGGCCTTCAGCTCCGCCGGTATGTCTTCATAGATGGCGAGCTGACCGGCGTTGACTATACCCATGTCCATGCCGTTCTGGATGGCGTGGTAGAGGAAGACAGCGTGGATGGCTTCGCGCACCGGTTCATTGCCGCGAAACGAGAAAGATACGTTGGAGACACCGCCCGAGATCATGGCATGGGGCAAATGGGTCTTGATGTCCTTCACCGCCTCGATGAAGTCCACCGCATAGTTGTTGTGCTCGTCAATGCCGGTCGCCACCGCGAAGATATTGGGATCGAAGATGATGTCTTCCGGCGGGAAACCCACCTGATCCACCAGGATCCGGTAAGCCCGCTGGCAAATCTCGAACTTGCGGGTGCGAGTGTCAGCCTGGCCCACCTCATCGAACGCCATGACGATGACGGCGGCGCCATAGCGACGCAGCAATTTGGCCTGCTGGATGAATTTCTCCTCCCCCTCCTTCATGGAGATGGAGTTGACCACAGGCTTGCCCTGCACGCACTTGAGGCCGGCTTCCAGCACCTCCCACTTGGAGGAGTCGATCATCACCGGCACCCGGGCGATATCAGGCTCACCGGCGATGAGGTTCAGGAAGCGCACCATGGCAGCTTCGGCGTCCAGCATCCCCTCGTCCATGTTGATGTCGATGATCTGGGCGCCGCTCTCCACCTGCTGCTTGGCCACATCGAGAGCTTCGTCGTAGAGCCCCTCCTTGATGAGACGCTTGAACTTGGCGGAGCCGGTGACGTTGGTACGCTCACCCACGTTCACAAACATGGAGTCCGCCGTGATGATGAGGGGCTCGAGACCCGACAGGCGGCAGGCGACCGGCAGGGTCGGCAAGGTGCGCGGCTTGATGCCGGCCACGGCATCAGCCATGGCGCGAATATGGGTCGGGGTAGTGCCGCAGCAGCCGCCCACCATGTTGAGAAAACCGCTTTGGGCCCACTCGCGGATATGGTCAGCCATCTCACCCGCATCGAGATCGTACTCGCCGAACGCATTGGGCAGACCGGCGTTGGGGTGGGCGCTCACAAAGGTCTCGCTGATGCGCGACAGCTCCTCCACATATTGGCGCAGCTCGTCGGGCCCCAGCGCACAGTTGAGACCGAACGAGATGGGTTTGACATGGCGCAGGGAGTGATAGAAGGCTTCGGTGGTCTGACCGGAGAGAGTACGCCCCGAGGCATCGGTGATGGTGCCGGAGATCATCACCGGCAGGCTGTAACCCAGCGCCTCAAACACCCCTTCCACCGCGAAGGCAGCCGCCTTGGCGTTGAGGGTATCGAAGATGGTTTCGATCAGAATGAGGTCGGCGCCACCCTCGATCAGGGCATGGGTCGACTCCGTATACGCAGCCACCAGCTGGTCATAGGTGACGTTGCGCTTGCCGGGATCGTTCACGTCCGGCGAGATGGAGCAGGTGCGGTTGGTGGGACCCAGCACACCGGCGACAAAGCGGGGCTTGTGGGGCTGTTTCGCCGTCCACTCGTCAGCCACGGCACGGGCCAGCCGAGCCGCCTCGCGGTTGATCTCGGCCGAAAGTTCTTCCATCTCGTAATCGGCCATGGCGATGCGAGTGGCGTTGAAGGTGTTGGTTTCGAGGATGTCGGCCCCGGCGGCACAATACTGATCGTGGATCTCGCGAATGATCCCGGGCCTGGTCAGCACCAGCAGGTCGTTGTTGCCCTTGATGTCGGTATGCCAGTCGGCAAACCGCTCACCGCGATAATCCGCCTCGCCCAGCTTGTAGCCCTGGATCATGGTGCCCATGGCCCCGTCGATGATCAGGATCCGTTCCTTGAGACAGGATTCCAGTTTCTTTGTTGGGTCCGACTTTATGCTCGGCTTTTCGTTCAACACCGCTCGCTCCTCTTACATCCATGCAACTGCGTGAAGGTCATCCTAGCAGCAAACAAATCAAATGGAAATCTAGCCGTCTATCTGTCCATGGCGGAGTCCACAATAACCGACGGATACTCATAAATGGGTAATGAGTAACATGTGACCCCAGAGTACCCTATGCCGGTCCTCAGCGAAGGATACGTGCTTGCTGTTTACTAACGAGAAAAATAACCATGAGCGTCTACTACACACTCTGCTTTTTGGCAGCGTTGGCGATCCTGATCGCCTTTGCCAACCAGTATGTCGTGAAGATCCAGACCACCATCGCCATCACTGCCGGATCCATGCTGATCTCCGCCCTGATGGTGCTGTTTGGCAAACTGGGTTGGTTCAACCTTGAGCCCCTGGCCATCGAAACCATGAAGAGCATCGACTTCCAGAATTTCCTGCTGAAGGGGATCCTGGGCTTCCTGCTGTTCGCTGGCGGCATCGGCATCAACCTCAAGGCCTTGCGCAGCCAGAAGTGGGAAATCACCATACTGGCGATCTTCTCCACCCTGCTCTCCACCTTCCTGATCGGTTACGGCTTCTGGTTCATCGCCAAGCTGCTGGGCTGGGAACTGCCGCTGGTCTATTGCCTGCTGTTCGGGGCCCTGATCACCCCCACAGACCCCATTGCCGTGCTGGCCATCGTCAAGAAGATGCAGGCGCCCCCCCAGATCGCCATCCAGATCGAAGGGGAATCCCTGTTCAACGACGGTACCGGTCTGGTGATCTTCGCCACCGTCTTTGCCGTGGCGTTTGGCGGCGTTGAACCGACCTTCGGCAGCGTCGCCGGTCTGTTCCTGCACGAGGCCCTCGGCGGCATCTTGTTCGGCGCCGTGCTGGGGCTGCTCGCCCACGTGATGATCAGTGCCACCGACGATGGCTCCCTGGAGCTGCTGCTGACCCTCTGCATCCCGACGGCCGGCTTTGCCCTTGCCAACATGATGGGCGTCTCCGGTGCCCTGGCCATGGTGGTGACTGGCATCATGATCGGCAACTGGACCCGTCACTCCGGCTTCTCCGAGCAGAGTAGCCACTATCTGGATCACTTCTGGGAGTTGATGGACCAGTTCCTCAACGCGCTCTTGTTCCTGCTGATCGGCCTGGCGCTGGTGCTGCTGGATCTCGCCTGGCGTGACTGGATCCTGCTGGTTATCGCGGTACCGCTCTGCCTGGCCGCGCGCTTCATCAGCGTCTCTGTCCCCTTCATGGCGTTCCGCCGTTTTCGCACCTACAACCGCTTCACCATCCGCATCCTTACCTGGGGCGGCTTGCGTGGCGGTCTGGCCATGGCCATGGCGCTGGCATTGCCTTCCGGTGTCATGATGATACCCGAGCACAACGTCGATCTGCGTCAGGTCATACTGGTGATGACCTACTCTGTGGTGATGTTCTCCATCGTGGTGCAGGGCATGACCATTACCCCCATGATCACCGCCGCCAAGAAGGCCAGCGGCGACTACTGAGTCACCGTCTGACAGTGATTGACCTGCTGAAAAAGGGCTCCCGACGGGAGCCCTTTTTCTCTCGGAGAACACAACAAAAACGGATCTGGCACAAAATCACCAAATAATTGTTTGCTTTTTATTCATATCGAGGAGAGAATGCGCGCCGGCTAGTTAATCAGCCCTGTTTATGTTTACCCTGCAATGCTTCACTCACGATGAATCCTGTCAGTATCCGCATAACCTCCCTCTGATTTACTCGCCTCGAGAACCGTCAGGCTGTCTGCCTGCGTTGCCCGGCTCTCACGGCGCAGACCCGCTCTGCCCACCCAATTTGATTTATGCATCAGCATATTCCTTGATAGTGCAGACGCCCCTGACAGGGCTGGGTATTCCTGCGCGCTTGTTGACCACAAAGTCAACCGCGTCCATTAACCTGACATTTGCCAACACAAGGAGAAAACACTTAATTTATATAGAGAAATACCATGATGAAAACCATACATACACACAAACCCCTGCGTCGTAGCAAACCCATCAACCTGCCTGTGCAAGAGCAGGATTCCGATGCGTTCCTGATCCAGTTCAGCACCCGCTTCAGCGGCGGTTTCGCCATCTCCTGTGATGGTATCGCTGGCGAGTTCTCCATCGAAGACCTCAACTGATCCTGCCTGCCCTCCGGCAGCACCCGATGCAGACAGGCCGCAACTCACGGCGGCCTCTTTGTTTCAACTCCTGTTTATTCTCCTGAACCTGCGCCGTCAGCATCGCCTTCCATCACTGACTGTCAGCCGCCCCCCCCGTTGCATACCTCAAGCCAGGCTCGTTTCAGCTCCTGCAGCCTCCAGCAGCAGACACGCGTCGGCATCCTCGCTCAACTTGACCAGCCGGCTTTGTACCAGCCCCAGCTTGGCCAGCAGTGTCAGTGATCGTTCATTGCCCGGTGTGACTATGGCGATGACACGCACAATCCCCAACCTTTCCCGGCCGTCCTGCAGCGCCGCCTTCGCCGCTTCTATGCCATAACCCTGACCACGATAGGCGGGCAGGAAGGCATAGCCAATGTCTTCACAGGGCAGAGTGTCTCGCCTGATCAAACCACAGATGCCGATCTTGGCTTCATCACCTCTGCGCGCCACCAGATAGAGGCCGTGGCCATGGCGAGCATAACTGACCGCAGGCCCTTGCTGGATGTAGTGTTCGGAATCCGCCAGGGTACGCACACCGCGATCGCCAATGTAACGGTGGAAATCGCTGTCGTTGAGCAGCTCGAGGATAAAGGGGGCATCGGCGATGGTCAGTTCGCGCAGCAGCAGGCGCTCGGAGAGGATCATGACAAGGGCTCTTTCAGAAAACACAGGCCTTCAAGACTGCCTCTGCACCGCAGGGTTGGCAAGGCAAACCCCATGAAAAAGGGCCGCATTGCGGCCCGGTGACAATATGAGCGGGCTCAGGCCGCCAGCAAACCCGCATAACCATTGCCGTGCTCCCGCATCGCCACCAGCACGGCGGCGCAGTCAGACCATGGGAGACCGAGTCTGTCTGCCACCTGAGTTGGCCACTCGGGCGGCGCTACCTCCCCCACATCCGATTGGGCCGCTAGGGCGATGGCCAGATGGATCAGGCCAGCTTCGACAGAAAACTCCTTGGCCAGCATGGGGTTGTAGTGGTACTCCACCGCATGGCAGATACTGAGGGGAAATTGCCAGCGTCTGGCCATCTCGGCCCCTGTCTGGGCATAGTTGAAACCAACCACCAGCTCCTCTGCCTTGGCGCGTCCCTTGCTGGGTTCAAGATCCTGAATGTGGTTAACCATGTTTTCCGGCAGACCCACATGCATGATGAGGCGCCCCATGTCGAACAGCAGGGCACAGGTAAACACCTCCTCCCCTTTCATGCCCTTTAGCCTGGCCAGCAATCTGGCCAGCTCGGCCACATCGAACACGTTGCCCCAGAAATGCCTGAGATCGATGCCGGGCACCGAATGAATAGAGCCAGTCAGGCCACAGGCCAGCACCATGTTGCGTACCACATCGACTCCGAGCCGCACCACGGCTTCGTTGACGGTGGCAACCTGACGATTGCCGCCAAACTTGGCGGAGTTGGCCAGCCGCAGCAGCTTGGCAGAGATGACGGGATCCTTGTTGATCTTCTTGGCGATCAACAGAATATCCGGCTCCTTCTCATTGAAGGTCTGCACCAGATCGCGCATGACTTCGGGTACATTGGGCAGGTTTTGGGGATGGGATAACAGGGAGTCTATGGTGGGCATATTGATATCCGTCCATGCAATTTTATGATGGTTTTCGTTTGCTGACAGCAAACCCACGGATAAGTATGAGTAACAAAAACTGGCGCCACAGAAATGTTTTTATCGCAATATTTCAATGTGTTAATGCCAGCTTCGTTATACTGGCATCTTTTATGGCATCACGAGGAAGTACACCATGAGCGAATCCACCGAGTTCTTTGACGAGCAAACCCTGCTGGAGATGGTCGACAACCAGCTGATCGACGGTCATCCGTTGCAGGTCAAGGCGACCCTGATGCGATTGGTGATGAAGGGCACCCCACGGGAAGAGGCGCTGCAATATATTGCCTGCGCCCTCGGGGCCGAGCTGATGGCAATGGAGGCTGAACAGGGCCCCTTCAACCTCGAGCGCTACGCCCAGTTTCTGGATTCCCTGCCCGAGATGCCCTGGGCGGAATAAACCGCCGTCCGCTAACAAGGGGAACTTGTCGGCAACCCATGCCACGATGCCAACCTCCGCGCCACAGACTCACTAAAAAGCCGGATCCTGACAGGATCCGGCTTTTTTATAGCGGTTACGCCGCTCAGAACTGGGAGTTGACGATCACCTCTTCTCCCAGGGCGCCAGCCAGCGGCAGTGGGCGATAGCTGGAGTTTGCCGCCCGCAGCAGCCGAATGCCGCGGGCGCCCACTTCCTGCGCAGCCTTGATATCCCCGTCCGCATCGCCGTAGAAGACCTTTATCTCTTTATCCTTGAGCCACTGCACCTTGGTGTTCTGGCCCGGCTGATCGCCGGCGAAGATCACCGGATTGAGTCGATCGGCCGGGATCACCATGGTCTGCTGCAGGGTCTGGCTCACGGTTTCCGTTTTGGTGGCCGAACGGCCAGTGACGAAATAGATGTGATCGCCGCGTTTGAGGTGCATGGCGATCAGCGCCTTGCCCACCTCTTTCGGCATGCTGAACGCATCCCAGCCGTTGTTCATCTTCTCCCAGAAGGCGGGGTTCTTCAGATAGCTCTCGTCGTTGGGCGAGAACTCCTGCTTGCCGCGATAGAAACCCGGACTGGAGAAGAGCAGGGTATCGTCGATATCAAAACCTACCGCCATCGGGGGTAGACCATCCAGACTCTTGGCAATCTGCGCTACCGAGACCCAGTGAACAGGAGCCTGCTGGGCCAGGGTCACAGTCGTGACACCAGCCGGGCTGGTCATAACCTGATCGGCCAGGGCGGGCAGGCTGAAGGTGGCGGCAAACAGAGATGCTATCAGGGCAAGACGGGAAAAAGCGGGCATGGCACAACTCATGACGTGAATGAAACAGGGTGCCAATCCTGCCCCATGCTGCCGATGCAAACCGTGAAACTCGCCACAAAACTGGGCTCGGTGGACAGATCCCGCCCTGTTTTGTCCCCTCGGAATAAACATCCAGCAACCGGAAGATGACAAGCCTCTTTTGACCCTTTATTCCAGCCGGAAGAGCCGGAGTGGGCTATAACTGCTTAGCACCCTTTATTGACATCAAAATCAACGACTCCCTCTCACTGGAGATGCCATGGACGCGCACACTTCCTCTTCCAAGACCACAGGCTCGGCCCCTTCCCCTCATCAGGCCGGGATGGACGCCATCGATCAGGTGCTGGCACGGCTCGAACTCTCTCCAGAGGGGCAGATCCTGGATGCCAACCCTCATTTTATCGCCATCATGGGCTACCCGCTGGATGAGCTAAAGGGCAAGCACTACGACATACTGCTCTCCCCGGATGAGGCTCAATCTGCCACTTATGACACTTTCTGGGAGACGCTGCGCAGCGGCACGTCACAGGAAAGCGAGTTTCACCTGCTGGATAAACAGGGGCGGGATATCTGGATCCGGGGTGCCCGCAGCCCGGTTCTGGATGCCGAGGGGCAGCTGACCCGCATCATCGTCTACGCCATGGATCTGACCGGGCAGAAGCAGCTCACTGCCAGCTTCGAGGGCCAGCTCAATGCCCTGAGCCGGGTCATGGGCAAGGTGGAGTTCTCGCTGGATGGCACCATACTGGATGCCAATCCACGCTTTCTCGACATTGTGGGCTATAGGCTGGAGGAGCTGAAGGGCCAGCACCACAGGCTGCTGGTTGACCCGGACTACGCCCAGTCGGCGGATTACCGCACCTTCTGGGAAACGCTGCGACGGGGCGAGTTTCTCGCAGGCGAATTCTGCCGGCTCGGCAAGCAGGGACAGGAGGTCTGGATCCAGGGATCCTACAACCCGGTGCTGGATCTGAACGGCAAGCCCAGCAAAATCGTCAAATTTGCCACCGACATAACGGCGCAGGTGGAGCAGCACCGTCAGCTCAAGCGTGCCATGGTGGAAGCGGAAGAGGCCGCCAGAGTACGCGAGGAGCTGCACAAGTCGCTGCAGGAGATGTCGACCCCTGTCACCCCTATCTGGGACGGGATCCTGCTGCTGCCATTGGTGGGGATCATCGACTCAATGCGCACCGCCGACGTGATGAACAAGTCACTCACCAAGATTGCCGAAACCCGGGCCCGGGTCTTCGTGCTGGATATTGCCGGTGTCGCCACCGTGGATACCGGCGTCGCCAACCAGCTGATCAAGATCACCAAGGCAACCCAGTTCATGGGCTGTGAGGCCATCATCTCGGGAGTCTCTCCCGCCATTGCCCGCACCATGGTGGAGCTGGGGGTGTCGGTCGGTGACGTCCGCACCACGGCAACCCTGAGAGATGCCTTCGAAATAGCGCTCAAACGGGTCGGTTCTACCCTCTAGGATGCGGCCATGACCATGCAGCTCAACAACGATCTTGGCATCGCCGATGTGGCCGACTGCATAGTGGTCAGCATGCGTCCCGATCTCGGTGACGATGGCATGCAGATGCTGATGCAAGCCCTCTCCCAGCGACTGGTACACGGACGTCACCATGCAGTGTTGCTCGACTTCTCCGGCGTCATGCTGCTGGATCACCATGAATTCAGACAGGTACGCAAGCTGGCCGAGGTGTGCCGCCTGTTAGGCGCCATCTGCCTGCTGGTGGGGCTCAATGCCGGGATCGCCGCGTTTCTGGCGCTGGCCGAAGCGCAGCCCGGGCCGCTGCGCTGCTTCATCGACATGGACGACGCCTTCGCCCACGTCCGCCGTCTCAAGGGCGGGGAGTAAACCGCCATGATGCAAGAGCATGCGACTCAGGAGGCCAACTATCCGCTGCGCCACGATATCGATCTGCACCTGACGGTGATGGCAGTGCGTCGACTCCCCTTTATCGCCAGCCTGTCTGACGTGGATCGTGCCATGCTCTCCACCGTGGTTTCCGAGCTTGGCAGCAATATCCTGAAATACGCCGGGCAGGGGGAGATCACCCTGACCCTCCATCACCCCAAGGGACGAGCCTGCATCGACATCATCGCCCGTGACAAAGGGCCCGGCATACCGGATGTGCATCAGGCCCTGCAGGATCACTACAGCACCTCGGGCACCCTGGGACTGGGGCTGCCCGGCGTGCGGCGCATGATGTCAGAGCTCACCATCAGCACACCGCCGGAAGGGGGCACCCTGGTGCAGGCTCGCAAGTGGCTGGGCTCGGCACCCTCGACGATACGCCTCACAATGCCAACCCAGCCATGGGGTCAGTCTGGTTTGAAACTGGCATGGGCCAGCGAAAACAGGCCCTGCTATCCGGAAAAGGTCTCCGGCGATCTGGTCTTTATCCGTCCCTCCCCCGACGGCGTCTTGCTGGTACTGATCGATGTCAGCGGCCACGGCACCTCGGCCAACAAGCTGGCACTGACACTGGAAGAGACGCTGCAAAACACCCATGAGCAGGAGCCGGCACCTCTGCTGCAGCTGTTGCACCAACACTGCATCGGTACCCGGGGAGCGGCAGCTGGCATAGCCCTGGTCAACAGTGAACGGGGGGAACTGAGCTACGCCGGTATCGGCAACACCCGCATCTGTCTGCGCGGCCATGACCTCTGGCGCGGCATCTCCCGCGATGGTGTGCTGGGGGAGCGCTTCCCCACCCCCTTGCTGCAACGCCAGCCCATGGAGCCGGGGGATGTGCTGATGCTCTATTCGGATGGCATCAGCGAGTCGCTCAACCTGCGTGACGGCGCACTGGATCTGGGGGCGGATCCCGCCATCCTGGCCCGTCAAGTCATAGACCACAGCGGCCGCAGCACGGACGATGCGAGTTGCATCGTGTTGCGGGTACAACCGGAGAAGGAGCGCTAGATGCGGCAGCGGATCGGTGATATCAGACTCTCTGGCCCGGCGGCAGCCCTCACCGCCAGACGCAAGGTGATCCAGGTGCTCACCTGCATCGACAAGAACCCCACCTTCGTGGCGCCGCTGGCGGGTACCACCTCGGAGCTGGTGCGCCAGCTGACGGCGACCACCGACTCGCTGCAACTCCAGCTGTGGCTGGAAAGCCATACGCAGGAGCTGTGGGTTTCCCTCTCGGCAGACGAGCCACTGCAGCACAGCCCGTCCGGCGCTGCCCATGGCAACATCCGGCTGGTTCCTCACTCTGACAGTGACATCGCCCTGGTGTGCCACCTGCCGCACTGGCCCGATGACGCTCTGCTGTTGCAGATGCAGCAGCAGTTCGCCGAACCGACCCGGGATGAGCTGTTCGCCGTGATGCAGACCAAGAATCAGGAGCTTGAGCAGGCCTATGAGCTGGCAGAAAGCGCGACCCGGGCCAAGAGCGATTTTCTCGCCAACATGAGCCACGAAATCCGCACCCCCATGAACGCCATCCTGGGCATGGCCCACCTCGCCCTGCAAACCCGGCTCGATCCGCAGCAAGCCGACTATGTGGGCAAGATCCAGCGCTCGGCCCAGCACCTGCTCGGCATCATCAACGATATCCTCGACTTCTCCAAGATAGAGGCGGGCAAGCTGGATCTGGAGCAGATCGAGTTCGATCTCGACCATGTGCTGGAAAATCTGGCGACCCTGGTGGGCGAGAAGGCCGAAGCCAAGGGCATAGAGCTGCTGTTCGAGGTCGACCACCAGCTCGACACCCTGCTCTATGGCGATCCCCTCCGGCTCGGCCAGATCCTGATCAACTACGCCAACAATGCGGTCAAATTCACCGAGCAGGGGGAGATACTGGTCAAGGTCACTTGCCTGGAAAAACTGCCGAAAGAGGTGCTGCTGCACTGTTCGGTGCAGGACACAGGGATCGGCATGAGCCAGGAGCAGCAGCAGCGGCTGTTCCAGTCTTTCCAGCAGGCGGATAGCTCCACCACCCGCAAATACGGCGGCACCGGCCTCGGGCTCGCCATCTCCCGCGAACTGGCGGTACTGATGGGGGGCGAGGTCGGCGTGCAGAGCGAACCGGGCAAGGGAAGCACCTTCTGGTTTACCGCCCGACTCGGCCGTGGCAGATACAGATCACGCTATCTGCCGAGTCTGGACCTGCGTGGTCGCCGCATGCTGGTGGCCGACGACAGTGCCAGCGCCCGCACCATACTGGCTGCCCTGCTGCGCAGCATGAGCTTCGTGGTGGACACCGCCGAATCGGGTCAGCAGGCGTTGCAGATGATCGCCAGCGCCGAGCAGGAAGGTAACGCCTATGAGGTGGTGCTGCTGGATTGGCACATGCCGGGGCTGGACGGCATAGAGACGGGGCGCCGCCTCATCGCCCGCGGTCTTGGCAAGCGGCTCTATCGGGTCATGGTGACGGGTTATGGGCGGGAAGAGGTCTTTCGCGAAGCCCAGGCTGCCGGCTTTGACCGGGTGCTGGTCAAGCCGGTGTGTGCCTCAGTGCTGTTCGATACCATCATAGGGCTGTTTGGCCATCAAACCACTGCGATCACCTTGAAGCCCCCCCAGCCCACCCACAACAATCGCTTCGACGGACTCCGCATACTGCTGGCAGAAGACAACGAGCTGAACCAGCAGGTGGCGATGGAGCTGCTGCGAGCGGTGGGAGCCGACGTCAGCATCGCCGGCAATGGTGCCATAGCCCTGAAAATGGCAGATCAACAACTATACGACCTGATCCTGATGGACATGCAGATGCCGGTGATGGACGGACTGGCCGCCACCCGTCAGCTGCGCGAACAGGAAGGCGCGGGGCAGCATATCCCCATCCTTGCCATGACGGCCAATGTCATGGCCGGTGACAGAGAGCGCTGCCTGGCTGCGGGCATGGATGACCACATCGCCAAGCCCATCGACCCCGACAAGCTCTATGCCGCCCTGCAGCGCTGGGTGCCCGCCTTCAGTCGTGAAACCGATGCAACACGCAAGACCTCACCCTCGCCACAGGACCTGCCCTTGCTGCCGCAGCTAAAGGCGCTCGGGCTCAATGCCGAGGCAGCCCTGCAACGGCTGATGCACAACTGGGAGTGGTATCAGGACCTGCTGCAACGGTTCGCCCAACAGGGAACCCAACCCATGCAGAGTCTGATCACCGCCCTGCAGACAGACGACCGGGAGGAAGCCCATCGGCAAGCCCATACCCTCAAAGGGATTGCCGCCACTCTGGGCGCCGATCCACTGCGAGATATCTCGGCCAGGCTGGAGAGTGCGCTCTCCCGCGGAGACGACACCACCAGCCTGTTACCGCTGGCCGAACAGGGGCTGCAGATGCAACAGCAACTGAGCGATGGCGTGCTGGCCCTGCTGCCCACCCAGCCCTCCCCCGACCTGCCGGAGCAAGAGCCAACAGACATAGCGCCCCTGCTGGCGCAGCTGACCCAACTGCTGGTGGAAGATGATGCAGAAGCACTGACCCTGTTCCAGCAACATCAGAAACAGCTGACTGGACAGCTGGGAGAAACAGCATCGACGATGGCAGACGCCATGACCCGCTTCCGTTTTACGGATGCACTGGCACACCTGCAACAAGTCCGGGCCCTCAGGCCCGATCTGTTCAACCAAGAGTGAGGGCACCACTATGCTCAACTTGCTGGATCCCGACACCAAACCCACACTGCTGGTGGTCGATGACACCCCTGAAAACCTCTCCCTGCTCAGCGCCCTGCTGGGCCCGCACTATCGGATCAAGGTGGCCATCAGTGGCCAGCGGGCGCTGGAGATACTGTCATCAGGCACCCGGGTGGATCTGATCCTGCTCGATGTGGTGATGCCCCAGATGGATGGCTATCAGGTGATGCAGGCACTGCAGGAGATGCCGCAGGCACGGCATATTCCGGTGATTTTCCTGACCGCCAAGGTAGAGGAGAGCGCAGAAGCGCACGGACTGGCACTCGGCGCCGTGGACTATATCCACAAGCCTATCTCTCCCGCCATCGTACTGGCCCGCGTCAGAAACCACCTTGAGCTGAAAGCTGCACGGGATCTGCTCCATGACCAAAACGCCTATCTGGAACAGGAGGTGGAACGGCGTACCCGTGAAAACGAGCTGATCCAGAACATCACCATCCACTCCCTCGCCTCTCTGGCCGAGACCCGGGACAACGAGACCGGCAACCACATACTGCGCACCCAGCACTATGTGAAGCTATTGGCGGAAACCCTGTGCGATCACCCTCGCTTTCGTGCAGAGCTGACTCCCAAGACCATAGATCTGCTGTTCAAGTCTGCCCCCCTGCACGATATCGGCAAGGTCGGCGTACCGGACCGGATCCTGCTCAAACCCGGCAAGCTGGATGCGGATGAGTTCACCCAGATGAAGCACCACTCCATCCTCGGCAAGGAGGCCATAGTCCACGCAGAGGAAGCGCTGGGAGTGGAGGTCGAGTTTCTGCGGCTAGCCAAGGAGATCGCCTGCTACCACCACGAGAAATGGGATGGCACCGGCTACCCCTATGGTCTGATGGGGGATGAAATCCCCCTGTCGGCCCGACTGATGGCACTGGCAGATGTGTACGATGCCCTCATCAGCAAGCGGTGTTACAAGGCGGCCATGTCCCATACGGAGGTGGTCCCCATCATATTGGCGGGGCGCAGCAGTCACTTCGATCCCGACATCACGGATGCCTTCGCCCGCATCCACCTGCTGTTTCACGAAATTGCACTGCGCTACAACGATGACAAGGAGACCAACCTCGACTAGGCGGCGGAGTCCGCAGGCAACAAGTCAGTGAAGATGAAGCCGTCCCGCTCCACCGTCTCTCCCACGTACATCGTCAACGGGCGCAGAAACATGGGACCATCATAGGCCAGGGTGTGAAACTCGCCGTTCTCGCCGCACGGATCCACCCCCTGCGGCAAGGCCGCCAGCAGGGCAGGATCGAAATCGTGACCGCCCAGGCTGGCATCCAGCTTTTTCGGGTCCAGGGAGCTGATCCTGGCCCTCAGCCCCGCCGCCATCATCTGCCGAGCCAGCTCGTCCGTCTTGCTGCCCCACAGCGGGAACAAGGGCTCTATGCCCGTTCCCACCAGCTGTTTCTCCCGATAGGCGCGCACATCCTCAAGGAAGAGGTCGCCAAACGCCATGTGGCGGATCCCCTGCGCCACCACGCTCGCGATGAAATCGGTCATGATGCGGGAGTAATCCTCATTGGTGCAGGGCCAGGGCAGATCGAGGGTGGTCAGCGGCAACCCCACACACTCGGCCTGCTGCATCAGCAACTGCTTGCGCACTCCGTGCATGGCCACCCGCTCGAAAGCCTGATTGAGGGTGGTAAACAGCCCCACTACCTCGATGGCCGGATCCTGCTGCAATTTGTGCAGTGCCCAGGCGCTGTCCTTGCCACTGCTCCAGGAGAGCAGCACCTTTTTCTTCGTCATGATTTCTCCCACTGTCTCTTCGTCATGATGTTGCCGGTCTTGCTGCACCAAAAAGCTGCAAGACTGTATTGCGAATTGTGCGATTTACATACCGGGATGCAAAACCATACCCTCGGTAATGAGCGTCTCCCCTGAAAGGATGGGGAACAATAACTAAAAAAACGATGGGAAACATAAGGATATGACGACAGTCACGCAAGCTTACGACCACAGCCGCCCCCTCAACCGACAGGATTACAAGACACTGAGCCTGGCAGCCCTCGGCGGAGCCCTCGAATTCTACGACTTTATCATCTTCGTCTTCTTCGCCGTGGTGATCGGCGAGCTGTTCTTCCCGGCCGATATTCCCGAGTGGCTGCGCCAGTTCCAGACCTTCGGCATCTTCGCCGCCGGCTATCTGGCTCGCCCCCTTGGCGGCATCATCATGGCCCATTTTGGCGATCTCATCGGCCGCAAGCGGATGTTTACCCTGAGCATACTGCTGATGGCGCTGCCCACCCTGATGATCGGCCTTTTGCCCACCTATGCGGTACTGGGCATAGGTGCACCGCTGGCCCTGCTGGGTTTGCGCATCCTGCAAGGAGCCGCCATCGGTGGTGAAGTACCGGGCGCCTGGGTGTTCGTGGCGGAGCATGTGCCCGCCCGCCGGGTCGGGCTCGCCTGTGGCACCCTCACCGCCGGGCTGACTGCCGGCATACTGCTCGGCTCCCTCATCGCCACCGCGGTCAACAAGAACCTGACTCCGGCCGAGGTGAGTGAATGGGGCTGGCGGGTTCCCTTCCTGCTGGGGGGTATCTTTGGCATAGTCGCCATGTATCTGCGCCGCTGGCTGCATGAAACCCCTGTCTTTGCCGAAATGCAGGCCAACAAGGCGCTGGCGGAGGAGCTGCCGCTCAAGACGGTGCTGCGCAGCCACAAGGGCAGCGTGGTGATCTCCATGCTGCTGACCTGGCTGCTCTCCGCCGGTATCGTGGTGGTGATACTGATGACCCCCACCTATCTGCAGAAGGTACATGGCATCAGTCCGGCCGATGCCCTGACCGCCAACTCCCTGGCCATCCTGGCCCTGACCCTGGGCTGCATCGTCTATGGCAGGCTGATCGATGCCCTCGGCAGCGGCCCCACCTTCATGCTGGGCTCATTGCTGCTGGCAGGTTCCAGCTACGCCTTCTATCACGGTCTGGTAGCGGGCACTGAGCAGCTGGTACCGCTCTACATGCTGGCGGGCTTCGCGGTCGGAATTGTCGGGGCCGTGCCCTACGTCATGGTCAACGCCTTCCCGGCGATAGTCCGCTTCTCGGGATTGTCGTTCTCCTACAACGTGGCCTACGCCATCTTCGGCGGCCTCACCCCCATGCTGGTGACCCTGTGGATGAAGAACGACGTGCTGGCGCCCTCCCACTATGTGGTGAGCCTGTCGGCACTGGGCTTTGCCATCGGTCTGCTGCTGTGGCTGCAACAGCGCAACCAGCGGCAGACGGCGCCACAAGCCGCCTGACCAACGAAAAAGCCCCGGACATCTTCGGGGCTTTTTTATTGTCCTTGTGTTCAGTACGGCCGACATAGGATAGCCTCCCCCCTTAGGGCCAGGCGAATACCTGGCTCAGACTGTCACCCAATTCCGTTATCCGAGGCTCAAGATGTTCTTTCAAGTCGTATTTCTCGCCTTGCTGGCGCTGCTGCCCATGGTCAACCCGCCAACCACGGCCACCCTGCTATTGGGGCTGAGCAAGGGCATGTCGCGGGAGCATGTACGCCGCCAGGTCAACCTGGCGGCTATCTATCTGTTTTTCACCCTCTGCATCACCTTCTTTATCGGCTCCTCCATTCTGGATCTGTTCGGGATATCCATTCCGGGCTTGCGGCTGGCAGGGGGTCTCATCATCGGCTTTATCGGCTTTATCGGCTTTCGCATGCTGTTCCCAGCCCCCAGTCAGACCAACGGGGTCGATATCAACCAGAGCATCGCCTTCGTGCCACTGACCATGCCCAGCATGTGCGGGCCGGGTACCATGGCGCTGGTGATCAGCGGGGCAGCCCAGATTGCCGAGCTGCCCGACGAGTACAACCGCCTCACCATCTACGGCGCCATGGTCACAGCGTTTGCCCTGATGAGTCTGATCAGCTGGGGCGTATTGAAGCTGGCGGATCCGGTCTGCAAGATCCTCGGTGCCACCGGCATCGATGCCATGACCCGGATCATGGGTTTTCTGCTGGTGTGCATGGGCATGCAATTCTGTATCAACGGCATCAAGGAAGTGGCACAGGATCCTGTCTTCCACGGCGCACACTCGATACACTCCACGCCTTCCTTGCCATCCCTGCCAAACACCCCTGATCAACGACAGGAGCCGCGCCACCCCTGACTGAAAACGGTGTCAAAAAACCTCACAAATCGCCACTGATCTTGCGCCTGATCATGTTATTGACACACAAATGAGTTAGTGTGTTTTTCATACAGATTCGGTTCAGAGATCAGTTGTTAGGTTTGCAGGCAGGCGCCCACTTACTTCAGGAGATGTGCAAATGATGGAAAAGATGCTGACCGAAATTGGAAGCTACAGCCTGTTTCATGAATATCTGAATGTAGTTGGTGTAGCCAGCCCAGCCCTGGCCCGGATAAAAACCCGATGGGAGTACAAAAAAAGCGATCGTCTGGTGGCCCAAATCAGGGTCGACCAACAAGGCAATGCCCGCTTCTACATCGATGCCAGAGCCATATCGGTCAACTGACACTGTCACCCGTATCCAGCAGCCCCGGCCAGTCGCCGGGGCTTTTTGTTGTCTGGCTTGCACTACCCAAAACAATGACCCCGGCACATGGCCGGGGTCATTGACAACATGGTGGGTTAAACCCCTTACTGGGTGCCGCCCACTGTGAGTTGATCCAGCTTGAGTGTGGGCTGGCCGACACCGACCGGCACGCTCTGTCCCTCTTTGCCGCAGACGCCGACACCACGATCCAGTGCCAGATCACTGCCCACCATGGAAACCAGACTCATGGCTTCCGGACCATTGCCTATCAGGGTCGCGCCCTTGATGGGGGTAGTGATCTTGCCATCCTCGATGAGGTAGGCCTCGGAGGCGGAGAAGACAAACTTGCCGGAAGTGATATCCACCTGACCACCGCCGAAGTTGGGAGCATAGATACCCTTCTTCACCGAGGCGATGATCTCAGCCGGATCGTACTGACCCGCCAGCATATAGGTGTTGGTCATGCGCGGCATCGGCATGGCGGCGTAGGATTCGCGGCGGCCGTTACCTGTGAGCGGAACCCCCATCAGGCGGGCGTTCTGCTTGTCCTGCAAGTAACCCTTGAGGATACCGTTCTCGATCAAGACGTTGTAGCCGCCCGGCGTCCCTTCGTCATCGATGGAGACGGATCCGCGCCGACCCGGCAGTGTGCCGTCATCGACTATGGTGCAGTGCTTGGAGGCCACCTGTTCGCCGATGCGGCCAGCAAATGCAGACGAGCCCTTGCGGTTGAAATCCCCCTCCAGGCCGTGGCCCACGGCCTCGTGCAACAGCACGCCGGGCCAGCCGGCACCGAGTACCACCGGCATGGTGCCGGCGGGAGCATCAATGGCCTCCAGGTTGACCAGCGCCTGACGCACGGCCTCGCGCACATAGCCAAAGGCGCGGCTCTCCAGCCCGTCCAGCTCCAGGAAATAGTCATATCCACAACGACCACCACCACCGGCGCTGCCACGCTCGCGGCGCTCGCCTTTCTCGGCGATGACGGTCACCGACAGCCGAACCAGGGGGCGTATGTCAGCAGCGAGCGTACCGTCGGTGGCTGCCACCAGTATCTCTTCATAGACACCGCTGATGGAGGCCATCACCTGATTGATAACGGGATCAAGACTGCGGGCGAACTTGTCCATCTGCTCCAGCAAGGCAATCTTCTGGTGCTTGTCGAGGGTCTGCAGGGGATCCATGGCCGGATAGAGCAGGTTGGCCTCTGTACGAGCCCAGGCCTTCACCTTGCCCTGGGCACCGGCAGCGGCAATGCCGCGGGCAGCAGTGACCGACTGTTGCAGCGCCAGCAGGCTCAGCTCGTCGGAGTAGGCAAAGCCGGTTTTCTCGCCACTGACGGCGCGTACCCCGACCCCTTGGTCGATGTTGTAGCTGCCATCCTTGACGATGCCGTCCTCCAGCATCCAGGACTCGTGCCAGCTGCGCTGGAAATAGAGATCGCCGAACTCCACCTGGTGGCTCATCAGGCTGCCGAGCAGCTGCTGCAGCCGCCCTTCGTCGAGGTCGTTCGGGGCCAACAGGGAGGCACTAACCTGGCTCAATAGACTCAATCTTTCTCTCCACTCCCGATCCGGGATTTCACAATAAGATCCCATGCCATAGGCGGCATGGGTCAGCACGCGGGGCGTGCCTTGTTCATTCGTTGTCAGAGACCTGACCCGCCAACAGGCGGGCGTGCTGCAGCACCGGCATGGTTCGCTTCAATTCGTCGCCCAGCTCGGGATCCATGGCAGCCAGCACGGTCGCGCGGCCCGACGGCTGGCATGCCAGCACCCTGCCCCAGGGGTCGATCACCATGCTGTGGCCCCAGGTATGGCGCCCGGTTTCATGGGTGCCCCCCTGATTGGCAGCCACCACATAGCACTGATTTTCGATGGCGCGAGCCCGCAGCAGCGGCTCCCAGTGCGCCTCGCCGGTCACGGCGGTAAAGGCGGCAGGCACCAGCAACACCCTGGCACCGGCGCATGCCAGCTGGCGATAGAGTTCGGGAAAGCGCAAATCATAACAGATAGAGAGGCCGAGGGGACCAAAGGGGGAGTCTATCAGCACGCAGTCCTGACCAGGACTGAACGTCTCCGACTCCCGATAGCGCCCCTGATTGTCGGCGACGTCCACATCGAACAGGTGGATCTTGTGGTAATGACCCCTGAGCTCCCCTGCCGGATCAAACACCAGCGAGCTGGTATGGATATGGTCTGAACCTGCGATAGTAGTGGGCATGGCACCAGCCACCAGCCAGATGCCGTACTCTTTGGCCCAGGCAGCCAGTTGCTGCTGGATTGGCCCCTCACCGATCCGTTCAGCACCATCGAGATAGCCCTGCCGCTCGCCAAACAGGGCAAAGTTTTCCGGCAGCAGTACCAGCAAGGGGCGCTCGGCTGGCAGCGCCGCCAGCTCGGCGGCGATCTGCTCCCGGTTATCCTGCCAGTGACGGCCGGATACCAGCTGTATTGCGGCTAACCACATGACGTTCTCCTTGTCCTTGGTGCAAGCCGTCAGAGGCTGACAGCGTCTTTGGCTTGCAGTGTGTAGTCCAGCACTATGATACGGTCCAGCACGGGACGGAAGATGGCCTTGAGGGCCTCGTGATCCGGATGGGGCAGGTAACGCTGACGGGCCGCTTCGTCGGCAAAGGTCATCAAGACGCTGTGGGTAAAGCCTTCGGCGCGCCCCTCGGGGCTGTCATTCTCCCCCCACTCGACCGCCACCACGCCATTGACCCTGGCGGGTATGCCGAGAAAAGCCGCCCTGACAGCGGCAATATCGTCAGCCTGGGTGCCCGCTTTGAAGGCAATCAGCAGAATATGTCGGATCATGGCTCTCTCCTTGAGCGTAAGCAGGTCGAGACAAGGGATGGCGCCAGCATCAGGGCTGACGGGGACTCCCTGGTTGCGGGTTCAGCAGAAAAGGGGTGACTTCGGCGGCAGGCAACTTGGGCGCTACCGTATCCACCGCCTGTTTCTGCTGCTGGTTGAGCTTGATGCGGGCTCTATCTCGTCCGGCCTCGATCAGCTTGGGATTGTCCAGCGGCCCTTCAACCCGAAAATCGATGCGGGTCACCACATCCACCACTGGCTCCAGCAGTTTGGAGAGTGCCAGCACATACAGACCCGTGATCGGCGTCAGCGAGAAAGCCGCCACCACCGGCAGGGTACCGCCCAGATTGGGGGAGAAGCTCAGCTCGTAGTCAAGCCGCCAGCGCACCAGATCGGCGATGCCTTCACCACGCAGGTTGCCCGCTGCCCCCTTCATGTAGAAGTCTTTGTTATCCATCACCCCCTGCTTGATCTTGGCCGAGGCGGACATGGATTCGAAGTAGAAGCCCTTGTCGAACACATCGCGAAAATCGAGCCGCAACTTGCGCAGCAGGGAGTCGAGACTGAGCAGGGAGAGCAGTCGCGCCCCCTTGTCATTGACTTCCCGCAGCGTGCCCCCCTCCAGCTGATAGTTGGCGCTGCCAGCCAGGGTCGGCAGGCTCAGCCGGTAGGGCACATCACTCCAGCTCAGATCCAGTGCCATCTTGCCGGGTGCATCACCAATGGGTGAGGTATAGCCGATCCGTTTTAGAAGCAATTCACTGTTTTTACTGGTGATCTTGGCTCTGGCATGGGTCTGCATCCGGCCTGGCTCAGCCAGCCAATCCACTGTGCCCGTCAGCTGGCTACCCGCCAGCCGCATATCCAGCCCCTTGAGGGTCAGCTTGTTGGCCCCGGGGAGCAGCTCTCCCTTCACCTCGCCGAGCGGCAGTTCGCCGAAGCGACAATCCACGCAGCTGAAGGTGAGCCAGGGAATGGCATCCATGATGGCTTTGTCCTGCCGCGCATCAGGCTCTGGGCTCAGATCCGAACTCTTGCCGGACCAATGGATGCGGGCAAATTTGGCATCAATGGGCTGACGGTCAGTCACCGGCAGGCGGATCACCCCCATGACGTCCGGGCTGTCGATCATCACCTCTGTGGCGTCCTTGACCGGGCCCACGGTGAAGTGCACCGCCTTGAGATTGGCACTGCCGATATCGGCGCGGGCCAGCTGGCCATCCACCCACCACTCCTGCGGCAGGAAAGGAGGGCCAACCACGGCACCGCCGCTCGGCGCACTGCTCGCAGGCACCCACTGTTTGAGTCTGGCCAGCCAGCCGGCCACATCGGCCTGTTGCTGGTTGATGGCCAGCAGCATGGGCTTGTCCCGCAGCACCCGTGCCCCCGGCTGGCCTATGTTCACCCTGACCCGGCTGAGGTAAGGAACCCCGTCCCCATAAACCAGCCGGCTCTGCAAATCCACATCGGCCCCCAGCACGGCGCGAATGTCGGCACTGCCGTCACGCCCGCGCACTGTCACCTTGAGCGGCAATCGGCTGTTGGCAGCCTTGGTCAGGGGGAGCGGCAGATCCAGCGCCATGCCCTGCAGGTTGGAGTCCATCGCCAGCTGGAAGCTGAACGGTTTGTCATTGGGCAGGGTCAGCCCCAGGGTTCCGGCCCAGTTGCTGCGCCCCTTGAGGATATCGAGGGCGGGGATCTTGCGCTGCTCGCGGCGGCTGTCCCACTGTCCCTTGAACTTGAGATCAACCTGATAGCGGTTCGGCAGCTGCTTGCCCTGATAATCCAGGGTCAGCGGCTGGTTCCACAGGCTGGCCTTGAGGTTGCTGAACCGGGTCTGCTCGTTGTCATATTCGAGGCGCCCCTGTACCTGCTCCAGCGGCAGATCCAGGCTGGCGACCCGCACCTTGTTGTTGTCGAACAGGGCATCGCCGCTCGCCCTGACCTCGCTTTCACCATCGAGGGGAATATCCAGCTTGACCGACCCCTTGAGCGGGCCGCGGATCTCTATCTCACGCAGCGCCTGACCGACGGAATCCCCCAGAGGAGAGTCCTGCAGGTAGTCGCTGATGGCCTTGCCCTCACCCTCTACCTTGGCATCCACATAGAGATGGGCGCCGGGATAGAGATCCGGGATCCAGGCATGGACCGAGTCGGAGCTGGCCTTGCCAAGGTGGGTGGAACGGCTGCTCATGTCGAGACTGGCGTTCTGGAACAGCAGATCGATCTGCAGGTCGGTGAGGGGTTGCCAACCGGGGAAGAACTGGAAGGTCGCCTGCTCGAGCGGAACCGCCACCTGGAAGATGCCCTCGCCCTTGCTGTAGGGGAAATCCTTGAACTCGCCGTACCAGAGCAGGTCGGCGCCCTTGGCCTGACCACCCTTGATGGCGCCGCTCAGGTAATCCACCAGGCTCTTGTCCATCACCTGCAACGGATAGTAGCGATCCGCATTGCCCGCATTCTTGACGTCGATGCGGCCTGTCAGCGCAAGGAAAGTATGTTCGAACAGATCCATCCTGAAGCGGCTGTCGAGGCGCAGATCCGGGTTGTCCAGCGCCACATCCTGACCATAGAGCACCCAGCCCTGCGGGACTTGCCACCAGTCGAGCTGTGCCGAGAAGCTGTCCACCGGGATCGGCTCCTTGAAGTGGCGGGCCGGATCCACCTTGTCATTGGCAAGGGCCAGTCGGGCACTGCCCCCCGTCGGGGTCAGCCAGAATTCGCCATTGAGATCCTGCACGCCGGGCACATCCTGCCAGGCGCTGACCTTGATGTGGGATAGCCGGCCGCTGAGAGAGAGCCCACGCCAGCCGGCATCGGCCTGCAAAATGAGATCCTGCAGCTGACCCTTGGGCTGGGTGCGCTTGAGGGTCTCGGTCAGGGCGGGATAGAGACCCGATACCAGCTGGCTCAGGTTGGCGACCTGATCGAGATCGATGGCAGGCACATAACCCTGGATGCGGGAGCCGATCCGCTCGAGCTGCAAGCGGCTGCGCAACCAGGGTTTGCCATCGAGCTTGAAGGTCATGTCATGGCTGGCGAGCTGCCACTCCTCACCATCCCGGCGCAGCTGGATCTTGCCACCCTGCAGGCCGAGGCGGTGCATGACATCCTGCTTCTCATCCTTCCAGATCAGGTAGTTGTCGCCAAACGCCAGCAGGGACTCTCCCAGCTGACCGTCGGCAAATTCACTCCAGAGCTGGAAATCGAGCTGGCCGGCGACCTTGGGCTCACCGGCGTGGATCCGCGCCAGCATTGGGCTGACATCGAACTGGCTGGCGCCGAGATAGAGCTGGCCCCGCAAGCGATCGAGCCGTACCTCGGGGGTATCCACATCCAGGATGAGATCTATGGTGCTCTCGCCCACCCCGTTGATGAGATAGGCCTTGCCGACCCCCTGATGGCGTTTGCCGCGGTTCTGCCAGCGCAGTTGGGCGATATCGAGGGCCCGCACCTCCCCCAGCGCCGTCGTCAGGCTGAGGCGGGTATCGTGAATATCGAACGTGGATAGCTGGGTGAGAAAAAAGCGCAGCAACGCCTGCTGTTGATCGACGCCGCCACGGGGATCGGGATCGGCGGACTGAGCCAGATCCAGCGCTATGTCGCCATCGCTCAGTATGAGCTGGCCGAACACGGGCCTGAGTTCATTGAGGGAGCGCCAGAAGTCGAGGTGAGCCCACACCTTGCCAAGACGCAGGGCGAAGCGACCCGAATCCGGCGCTATCGCCAGCTGTTGCAGCTCGAGCGCCGGGCCGCGCTGGGTCCAGTCCAGGCCTATGTGTTCAACACTGGCCTCCAGCTGATTGTCGGCCAGCAGGGCATCGAGCAGTGCCTGTCTGTGCTGATTGAGCAAGGGGCCGCCAAAGCGCACCAGACTGACCAGAATGGCCAGCAGCACGAAGAAGACCCCGAGGGCCAACCAGCCCCGACTCAACCAGCGATAGACCAATTACATCATCACCACATCGAACTGTTCCTGACCACAGAGGGGCTCACTCACCACCCTGACCTGCTTGCCGATGAACACCTCCAGCTCGGCGAGACTGTGGGACTCCTCGCCGCGCAGATAGTCGATCACGGCCGGTGCGGCGTAAACGGTGAACTGATCCGCATCATAGGCGCGGTTGACCCGGATGATCTCTCGCAGGATCTCGAAACAGACCGACTCCACCGTCTTGACCCGACCGCGCCCCTTGCACTCGGGGCATTCGGAGCAGAGCACGTGCTCCAGGCTTTCGCGGGTGCGCTTGCGGGTCATCTCCACCAGACCAAGCTGGGAGAAACCGTTGACGTTGGTCTTGGCGCGATCCTTGGCCAGCGCCTGTTCCAGACTGTGCAGCACACGGCGACGATGATCTTCCGACTGCATGTCGATGAAATCGATGATGATGATGCCGCCGAGGTTGCGCAGGCGCAGGTGGCGGGCGATGGCAGCCGTCGCCTCGACGTTGGTATTGAAGATGGTCTCTTCCAGATTGCGATGACCCACAAAGGCGCCCGTGTTGATGTCCACAGTGGTCATGGCTTCGGTCTGGTCGATGATGAGGTAGCCGCCGGACTTGAGCTCTACCTTGCGTTCCAGCGCGCGCTGGATCTCGTTCTCCACATCGTAGAGATCGAAAATCGGCGACTCGCCCGGGTAATACTCCAGCTTGCCGGCCAGCTCGGGCACGTACTCCTCGGTGAAGCGCTTGAGCTGATCGAAGCTCTGGCGTGAATCGACCCGGATCTTGTCCAGTTCGGCACCGACGAAGTCGCGCACCACCCGAAACGCCAGGCTGGGATCCTCGTAGAGGATCTTGCAGGGAGGATACTTGTGCTTGCGCTCCAGGATCTTGCGCCACAGGCGTTTCAGGAAGGCGGCATCCTGCTCCAGCTCCTGCTCACCCACCCCTTCGGCGGCGGTACGGATGATGTAGCCACCCAGATCGTCCACATAACCGGCCACGGTACGCTTGAGGCGCTCGCGCTCCGCTTCGGACTCGATACGCTGGGAGACACCGACGTGGGCGCTGCCTGGCATGAACACCAGATAGCGGGACGGCAGGGTAATGTCGGTGGTGAGGCGGGCCCCCTTGGTACCCAGCGGATCTTTCACCACCTGCACCATGATGTCCTGGCCCTGGCGCACCAGCTCGGCGATGTTGCCGGCCTGGAACTGCTCCTTCTCCTTCACCGCCACACACTCGGTGTGCGGCACTATGTCGGAAGCGTGCAGGAACGCCGCCTTGTCCATGCCGATATCGACGAAAGCCGCCTGCATGCCGGGCAGCACCCGACTGATCTTGCCTTTGTAGATATTGCCCACTATGCCACGCTTGGCCTGACGCTCTACGTGCACTTCCTGCAGCAGACCGTTTTCGACCAGGGCGACACGGGTTTCGGAGGGGGTGACGTTCACCAGCAGTTCTACCGACATAAGTTACCTTGCCTGTTCCAGTTTTGAATTCTATAAAGCCAATCCGGTACAACGCGCGCAAGGGAGAACGCAGCAGAGCACAGCTGACGAAAAATTATCGGATCTGTTCCAGATGATGCTTGATCAGCAGATCCGTTTCCAGCAGGGGCAGACCGACAACGGCGCTGTAGCTCCCCTCAATCCGGCTGACAAACTTGCCGGCAATCCCCTGAATCGCATAGGCACCGGCCTTGTCACAGGGCTCACCCGTGCGCCAGTAGGCTTCGATCTCGGCCTCATCCAGCTTGCGAAACGCCACATTGGTGGTGACCAGTCGTACATCGCAGCGATCCGGGGTAGCCAGCGCCACCGCCGTCATCACCTGATGCACCTTGCCGGAGAGCGCTTCCAGCATGTCTTTGGCGTCGAGCAGGTCGGAGGGCTTCTCGAGCACCCGATCACCCAGCACCACTATGGTGTCGGCGCCCAGCACAGGCAGCATGGTCGGGGCGGCTGCCACCCCGGCCATCGCCTTGTCGCGGGCGAGGCGACAGACATAATCCTGTGCCTTTTCACCCTCTTCACGCCGCTCTGGCACGTCCAGTCTGAGTACCTCGAAGCGGTAGCCCAGCTGGGCGAGCAGTTCATGGCGGCGGGGCGAGCCCGAGGCAAGATAGAGTTGCAGTTCGTTGTGCTTGTTCATATTCGCTTAATGAGATGAGGTAGAGTTGCAGTTCGCTGTGCTTATTCATATTCGCTTAATGAGCTGAGGTAAAGTTGTAGTTCGTTGTTTTTGCTCATATTCACTTGATATTGAAGCGACGGCGCACCTTGCGCAAGACCAGAAAAACCCAGGGCCATATTAGCATCGTGCTCAGGGTCGACCAAAAGTAGGCGAAATTGAGGCTGGCACGGCTGAACAGGTGCTCGGCCCAGAAGATGGTCACCTTGCCCACCAGCGAGAGACAGCCGATGATCAGCGCCTGTTGCCAGAGGGAGAAGTTGCGGATCTTCTGAAACTGGAAGGCCGCCAGATAGGTGGTGATGGCCATGGCCATGGCCCGCACGCCGAGCGTGCTGCCCAGCAGCACATCCAGCAGCAGGCCCGCCACCCAGGCGGAGCCGACGTTGGTGCGGTGCGGCAAGGCCAGCGCCCAGTAGATGAGCACCATGGCGAGCCAGTCCGGACGGAAGGGTTCAAATTGAAAGGGAAGCGGCAGGATCGACAGGCACAGAGCCAGCAGGATCGAGATCCAGATCCAGATCCTGCCGCTGGCGGGTTCTAGCATCAGCGTGTTGCTCCCGCTGCCGAGGTTGCCGGCGCGGCTGGCGCCACGTCATCATCATGCACATCCGGTTTCTTGTCGGTCCACAGCAAGAGCAGGTAGCGCAATCTGTCCAGCGCCACCAGCGGCTTGGCTTCGACCTGGGCGAAGGGTTTGCCTTCCACATAGTCGGAGCGGGTCACGGTCGCCACCGGATAACCTTCCGGGAAACGGCCGCCGAGCCCGGAGGTGACCAGCAGATCGCCGACCTGCACATCCGTGTTGCGCGGCAGGTTGCGCAGCTCCAGCTTGTCCAGCTCGCCGCTGCCGGAGGCAATGGCGCGCAGGTCATTGCGCAGCACCCGCACCGGAATGCCGTGACTGGAGTCGGTCACAAGCAGGACGCGGCTGGTGGTGGACCCCACGTGCAGCACCTGACCTATGACCCCCTGATCGTTGATCACCGGCTGGCCGTTATAGACACCGTCCAGCGCCCCCTTGTTGATCAGCACCTGATGGCTGAAGGGGTCGGAATCCACAGACAGCAGCTCGGCCACCATCTTGCGGGACTCCTTGTGCACCGGCGAACCGAGCAGCTCACGCAGGCGCTGGTTCTCGTGCTCCAGATGATCCATCTTGAGCAGGCGCGAACGCAGGGTGAACAGCTGCTGTTCCTGCTGCTTGGTCTGTTCGATAAGGCCTGCCCGGGTCTGCACCTGGGTCGACATGGTATCGAGCATGATACCTGGTGCATTGGCTATGTATTGCAACGGGCTGACAAGGGAACTGAGGTAGACGCGGACGTGGGTAAACACACCGAAGCGGGAGTCCGCTACGATGGCAGCAATGGAGATGATGACGGCGAGAAACAACCGTAACTGAAGCGAAGGGCCTCTACCAAAAATGGGTTTCATGGGTCGTCAAAAAAGAGCCGGCGCGCTGGCCGGCTTTGGGTCTTATTCGTAGTGGAACAGGTCGCCACCGTGCATATCGATCAGCTCCAGCGCCTTGCCGCCACCACGGGCCACACAGGTGAGGGGATCTTCGGCAACCACGACTGGTATGCCGGTCTCTTCCATCAGCAGACGGTCGATATCCTTCAGCAGTGCGCCACCACCGGTCAGCACCATGCCGCGCTCAGAGATGTCGGACGCCAGTTCCGGCGGAGACTGCTCCAGCGCCACCATAACGGCGGAGACGATACCGGACAGCGGCTCTTGCAGCGCTTCCAGGATCTCGTTGGAGTTGAGGGTGAAGCTGCGTGGCACACCTTCGGCCAGGTTGCGACCACGGACTTCGATCTCGCGCACCTCTTCGCCCGGATAGGCGGAGCCGATTTCGTGCTTGATGCGCTCGGCGGTCGCTTCCCCGATCAGGCTGCCGTAGTTGCGACGGACGTAGCTGATGATGGCTTCGTCAAATTTGTCGCCACCGATACGGACAGACTGGGAGTAAACCACGCCGTTCAGGGAGATGATGGCCACTTCAGTGGTACCGCCACCGATATCGACCACCATGGAACCGGTCGCTTCGGAGACCGGCAAGCCGGCACCGATGGCGGCAGCCATGGGTTCGTCGATCAGGTAAACCTCACGGGCGCCAGCGCCCAGTGCGGATTCCTTGATGGCGCGGCGTTCTACCTGGGTAGAGCCACACGGCACGCACACCAGCACACGGGGGCTGGGGCGGAAATAGTTGTTGTCGTGAACCTGCTTGATAAAGTGCTGCAGCATCTTCTCGGTCACGTAGAAGTCGGCGATGACGCCGTCTTTCATCGGACGGATCGCGGAGATGTTGCCTGGGGTACGACCCAGCATCTGCTTGGCGGCATGACCCACGGCAGCGACCGATTTGGCGTTCCCGCGCTCTTGGCGAATGGCGACAACTGAGGGTTCGTTAAGGACGATCCCTTGATCTTTTACGTAGATCAGGGTGTTGGCAGTTCCCAAGTCGATCGACAGATCGTTGGAAAAGACGCCTCTGAGCTTTTTGAACATGGCTACGGGAAATCCTAAGAATTTGGAGGTGCAGAAAACCGGCTAACTTTACCAATGCCTACCCCAATGGGCAAGCGCTCAAACTGTCGCCAATCAATCAGTCGCGACAAAAATGCGAGTCATCACTCACTCGCACAAGCCGACAAACGCTAATAAACAAGAAGATAGGGGGGAAGATCCCGAAGATCCGCTGCCCCGCCTCCGCTACTGCATCACTTCACGCCGATAAATAATTCTGTCATTACCTCTGCTGGAGCCAAAAATGGCCTCACCTTGCAGGCTAACGGGGTCAGATAACCAGAGCGGCTGAGCCGGCTGTTTTGACAAGTCGACCTTGTAGGGAATGCGTACCGAGATATCCGGCTTGGCAAACTGGAACAGGATCTCACCATCTGTGGCTGTAGCCGACATAACTCCCGGGGGCGGCTCCCCCAGCCCCAGCCTGATCTTGCGATTGGCTCCCAGATTCAGGTCTTGGGTGGCCACATCAAAGGTGTGACTCGGATTGATGAAGTTGATCCCATCACCGGCGAGAGAGAGCAGAGTGCATTGATCTTCCTCGTTGAGCAGCCAGTCGCCTGATTCGTAATATTGCATTTGCAGTGGAATAGCCAGCGGCGCTGCTGCGAGCCCCGCCCCAGTGCCCGCCAGCAATCGGCCAAAATAGGCTTTCATGGATGTCGCATCGATAAGGCGAGCATTGCAGTTACTTCCGCTGCAATCGCCAGTCACCACCTCATTGAAATCGGGGCTGGCAATCAGGGTGCGTTCGCCATCGTTATCCTGCATATAGAGGCCAAACAGCAGTGCCTTGAAGGGGCCATCCGGCTGGGTATCGGAGAGGCGAACAAACTCGCTGCTGCCGCTGAACGCCGCCTGCCCATCTAGCCAGGGCAGAGGTTGCAGGCTGCGCAAGCGGCTCGATAGAGAGGTACCATTCTTGCTATTGGCGGTGGTGATATAAGCATTGCCCTTGGCAAAGTCGCCGGTGTAATTACGGGTCTGTCCCCCCGCCACATTGCGGGCAATGATATCCAGCGTCACCCCGAATGGCTGGCCCATGTAGGAGAAGACGCTACAGGCAGGCACTATGTCGCCACTGACCAGATTGAAGTCGGCAGGGATAAAACGGCCCACCGGCTGGCTCTGAGCAGAAGGGATGGTATATCCGAAGTAGTTGCTGGTGGGCGGCGTCGCCGTCATCCTGAATACCCCCACCTCGCTCACCGTCTGGTTGACGCTGTTGAGACTGTTGGTCGCAGCCACATGGTTATAGGTGGTGGTACTCACTGTCGCATTGGTACCTGGGCTTGGCGCCACCAGGGTGCTGCCCAGGCCAATGCCGTTCAGCACAAAATTGGGGGTTGTCTGATTCCCCGCGCAGATATCCCCATCATTGGCCGACTCCCAGGCCATCGCCTTGATATCTACCTGGAATGTCTCTCCCGCTTTCTTGAAGACCGGGCAGCTGGCATTCCCTACCGCACAGACCCCTTGCGGGGGGGTAATGCACAAGCCGACAGGACGCGCCACGAACTGATCCGCACCTAGCATCACCAGACCCGCCTCGTTGCCCGTACCATCATAACGGGCATCCAGCTGTACCTTGCCTGCATCCGGATACTTGACCGTCATGGTCGACTGCCCCTGTGCATCAAACGCCAGGGACACGGGGACAGCAGTCCCCTGACTGGTGCCAAGCACGCTGCTGTTGACACTTATCTTGCTGTTGCTGAGGTTGCTGGCCGGGGAGATATAGCTGCTCCAGAATTTGACGCTCTTGGTCTGGCTGGCAAAGCCCGGCACACACAGCTTGGTCACATCGCTCTTTTTGACCGCCTTGATGGTCACTGTCTGCGGCTGATTGGAATAGGTATCCGGCACATCGAAGAAGAAGCCGCTATCGGCAAAATTCAGGGTACAGGCTGCTGCACTGGGCGTCCCGGCGCCAGCTTTGCACAAGGTGGTACTGAATGGCTTGGTGGTCGGGGTCGAACCGGAAACGCCGATGGTTACCGCGGTCGGCGTATTGTTGCGCAACTGCACCGTGGTCGAGCCGTCACTGAAGGTCACCGTATTGCCACCAATCCAACCATTGCTGGCAGAAATAGGGGTAAGACTCAGGGTCGCGGTCACCGGGTCTTTGATAAGCGTGGTACAAGCAGCATCGGCACACGCGTTGACCGTCACCGTCTCGGGATTGCACGTCAGCGGCTGACCGGAGTGATCGAGCTGGAAGTGGTCAATTTGAACCCCGACAGGGTTGGATCGCAGGGCACAGATCCGCACGTTGTCGATTTCGTGGAAATTGGTCACCGAGCCGGTGGAACCGGTCAGGGAGAGCAGGAAATTGGCTGGCACCGCAGCCTGGCCGGCCTGACTCGCCATGTTGATGGGACCAACTAAAGTGCTGTAACCCGAGCCGGTATCCCGCTCGACTTTAGCCAGCGAGCTGCCTGCCGTCCGGGAGTCGACGGTAATACGATAGCGGTGGGGGCGATTGCTGTTGGTGCCGCTGTCAACGGGGGGGCTCAGGTTGCTGCCAGTACCGGCGAGATAGTTGTAGCCAGAGGTGCCAGAACCCGAACCACGGATGGAAACTGCCTGCGGGCGTGATCCAAGGTTGTAGGATCCACCTTCATTGGCATAGTTGCCGTACTCGTCGAGCCCCACCCCGAGCCAGCCGCCCGCAAAGCCGCTGAATCCGGTCTTGAAGCCGTAGCCCAGCGGACCGCCAAAGGCACCGGGCTGGGGCGTCTGGGTCGCATCCGAGAGCACCACCGCCATCCCGTCCGCCCCGCTCGTGCCAGAGGTTTTGTAGGCGAATTGGTCGAACTCGACCGTCACCAGGTTGCTGGCTCCCGGGAAGAGGCGCTGGAAGGTGGCCGAGGTGGCCTGATTGGTGACGTTCTGGGTGAGGCGCAGGCGGCCATTTTGCACAGATGGCAGCGTGCTGCTGTTGCGCTGAGCTACCACCCAGCGGTCCGGGTTGATCTGGGCGCTGTCAAAGCCGTCGGCAAAACAAGTCAGCATGGGGGTCAGCACCGTTTCGTTGATGCTGGATTGAGCATCCATCTTCAGGTAACCGGCGGTCACCCTGCCATAGACGGTAGCCTTGTTGTTCATGGTGAGCAGCCCATCTGCATAGAGGTAACCGTAAAACGTGGTGCTATTGTCGATCACCATGTTGTTGTAGTTAACCCAGATGAGGCTGCCCTGATTGTTGGCGTTGATGTTGACCGTATTGACCAGCTTCACGTCCTGATTGACGAAGATCCGGGTGATGCCGCTGCCAGACAGGCGGATGGTACCGTTGTCCAAGGTCAACTTGTCGATGAAATAGTCTCCCTCACCCAACACCAGAGTCGCATTGTTGCGCACCGTCAGGTTCTTGAGCTGATAGGCGCTGCGACTCGGGAAGGTCATGGTGCAGTTTTCTACCGTCATGGTGCCATAAGCCGCGCTGGAGGCCGTTTGCGATCCCGACAAACAAGTCTGGGTCCTATTGGAACTGGTGGAGAGAAAAGCGTTGTTGCCATTCAGGGCAAGGCCGCGAATATCACTGCCAGTAACCGTGCAGACCTTGTAACCGCCAGCACCATCATCGCAACGGGGACTATTGTTCTGATCGGGCTGGATGGAACAGAAGTTGAGTGGCAGACCGCCGGTGCCATTGATCTTGGGATTGTTAAGCTGGATGAGCTGGTCGCCGCTGATCTGGTGGCAGGCATTGTTGTTGTTGCCATGGTGCCCCTGCACCACAGCAGGGAAAACTGTGCCGATGTCGATGGGAGCGAATGCACACGCCTGACTACCAAGAAGGGCCAGACCCCATAGCCATTTCATCATAAACCTCCATCATAGGCTTCGGCCGTCACTGTCCTGCTCACGGCAAAATCGGGGTTGGCACTGCCGAGATCAGTCGAGCCACAGGAGCCGACACTGAGCAGGCGGTAGCCATTGGTCACCTCTCCGTTATAGGTCACAGGCAGTTGCACGCAACTGATCCTTGCCTCGCAGCCAGCCAGTCCCGGATTACCGGTAAAACCCACAGTCCGGCTCGCCTCGCATACTGAGGGTGGTGCCGGTTGGGCGCTAGTCCGGTTGGGAAACAACCTATAGAGTGCTATCTCCAGCCCGCTCTGTGCCGCCAGCAAGGCGCGCACACTGCGCACCTCCACTGCATTTTTCTCGCTGCTGTCTACCAGAAAGCGACCCATGGCAGCCGCCAGCAGTGCCATCACCACAATGACAAACAGGGCGATCATCAGGGCACTGCCACGCATGCGTCCAAGAGCCTGTGTATCAGGGCACATTGAGCACCTCTATCTTGTGGTTGAAGGTGACTGACTCCCCTTTGCGCTCGAACACAAAGCGCATGCCAAACTCCCCTTCGGCGTTAAACGCCGAGGTTTCCCGATAGAAGACATTGCCAGGCCGCAGTGACTCGGCCATCAGGACTCCTAGTGGCAAAGAGCTGCCAGCGGCACTGATCCCGGCACTGGTACGGTATAGCGCCCCCCCTGATACGCAGTAACGCACCTGCTCGCGAGCAAAATACGCTCTCATGCCGGGAGATGTACCATCCAGCTGTGCACCGCTATACCCGATTGATTGGGCACCAGAGATCACTGGACCCACAGCCTCAACCTGCGCCACGCAACGACCATAATCACAGCGATCCTTTATAGACTGCGTACCACTGGAAACGGGTTGGGGAAACACCACCAACCAGTCCTTACTCGGCTCAACCGCAACAGGCGGTGCCACCATGACCAGCTCAAGTGAGGACGAACTGCCCGACGGGCGATTGAGGGCCAGATAGCGCCCTGAGTTACTGATCGGCCAGAACCGCAGGCAGGGACCTTGGTCCAGCCAGTTACCATCCTGATCTTCAATTCGCTCCGAACCGGGTACCGCATCACGCACTTCGCGGTTGAGTCGCTCCATGGCGAAGCGGGCATCGCTCATCAGCTGCTCACGACTGCTGGCATCCCCATAGATCTGGCTGCCGATACCGATAAACTGGCTGGTAAAGGTCGCCATGATCCCGAGCAGAAGGATCACCATCACCAGCTCGACCAGGGTAAAACCGCGGGCACGCCCACGTCTGGCGCAGGTTCGATTCGCCTGCCGGCGTAATCGGACATCGGAAGCATGATTGGACACTCGGACACGATCGCAAAGCCGATCCATCAGTAGTTCCCCCGATAGAAGGAGAAGTCGAGCACGCTCTCATCCGGCAGCTTGACCTGCAAGTCGATGCGTTTGCCCACAGAGCAGGGGGCTGTGCAGCTATTGAAGCTACCATCGCTGAAATCGACCCCGTTCACCGCAATTTTCACCTGGTAGTTGCGATACTCCTCGTCGCTGATCCCCGCTGCAGTCTGGGTAAACCGATTGGCATCCACCCAGTTGCCCGCGGTATCGAAGTCATCCACATCGTTGTAGGCATAAGGCGCCGGCTCGCCATCGGGGCCGTAGATACTGGGTTGCCAACCTGTGATGGCCGGAGCGGGAGGCTTCTGGGTACATGCCCCCCCGGCAGGGCAACTGCAGTCCCCGTAAAATTGGCCATCTACCGTCTCACCACAGCGATAGCGGCCACCGTTATGATCAGACTGCTCATCGAACGATTTTTGCAGCATTTCGCCGGCCAGACGCTGGGCCAGCTGGGCGGCACGCACCTGCTGCACCGGATCCACCGCCTGGGGCGCCTGATTGATCAGGAGCCCCAGAATGCCGGTCAGCGCCACCGCCAACAGCACTATGCCGACAATCAGCTCAATCAGAGTAAAACCGCCATCAGGGGATCTCATGGATAAATCCCTCTGACTCAATCTTGATACGGCCACTCTCGCGGCCATTGGTGACTTGCAGCTCGCAGCCACCGGCGCAGCTACCGAGCGGGCGGCCCATCTGATCAAAGCGGATCACAAAAGGAGGCGTGCCCTTGTTCGAGGAGAGGGTGATCCCGGCAGACAGCGTCACCGGACGACCACGGGTGAGCTGATTAGCGTTCCAGCTCGATATGGCCGCAGGATCGCCACAAGGGGAGAGCGTGCTGTGGCCAAACTGGCCCGCGTCAACCCGCAGTGAGGTACAACGATTGGCCGGTTCGTGCATATTGACGGTCTGCACCAGCCGCAGCCGGGTCAGCAGTTCGTCACGAACGGTTTGAGTTTCAAAGCCGCCTTTGCCCAGCCACTTGGGCACGGCAAAGGCGGCCAGAATCCCGAGCAACAGGACCACAATGACCAGTTCAATCAGGGTGAAGCCCTTGGCTGCAGGCATTGGGATTCTCACAAGGGGAAAGAGAAAGCGAGGCCGAAGCCTCGCTCAGACCTATCAGTTACCACATCCGGAAACATTAACACTGAATGATGAAGTTGCCGTGCTTGCTTCGTTATATACAACTTGGCAATTAGCGCTGCTACCAGCATCCGCAGGCTTAAATGTACCCTTGGATGCAGATACTTCATCCCAACCATCCAGGGTAACTGCGTTTGCAATAGTTGCTGCTGTCGGATACCCGAACTTCGCAGTAACTGTTGTGCCAGCAACAGATACTGCAGAGGAAGAGGCTTCAACCCCTTGGATTGCAGCCTTGCTATATATCAGCTGAGCAGCGCTTTGCAGTGATGCCTTAACACCATCCGCAGCAGCCTTACGTGCATCACCTTGCAAATTCAGGAACTTGGGCGCAGCGGTCACTGCCAGAATGCCCAGAATGATGATCACTATGACCAGTTCGATCAGGGTAAAACCCGCCTGTTTTTTCATTTTACTATCCTCTGTCAATTGATATTGGTGGTCACCTGACCGGAAGCCGGACGGTAACTGAAACTCATGAATGCATCAGTACTACCTTGCGGATCCTGATACTTGCCATCACTACCCTTACTCAAACTATTGACCAGATAGTAGCGGCAGACCGAGTCCAGGCCGTTATTGGTCACACTGACATAGTATTTCAGGTCATTGCCGCTACCGCTCACCTCGTTGAAGCTGGCGGTAGCCTTGGGTGGGTTCTGTAATAATCCCTCCCAAATCTTGAGACAGCGCTGGGCTGTCAGGTTGGCCGGATCAACATCTATGCCGCCCCCTGCCGATGTATCCATGGGATAGCCGGGCGAGAGCTCACCATTGCTGACCTGCGTCTCGGTCGGGGTCGTCAGATAGAAACGAGAGCCGTCATACAGCACAGTGTTCTGACCGTCCTCCTTGGGACGTCCTTCTGCCTCCCACTGGGCCCGTACCAGCGAAACCGCAGTGGCGAAACCGCCAGAGACCCCCTCCACGCTGGCCTTCTTGGCCTCATCGGTCACATCGAGGAAGCGAGGCAGGGCGGTCACCGCCAGTATCCCCAGGATAACGATGACGATCACCAGCTCGATCAACGAGAAACCGGCTGCCCGACTCGTCATCATCGACGCGGGATGTCTTGGTGCCATTCGATTTGTTGCCATGGTCCCTCCGTAATAACCCACATTATTTCATGCAGATATAAAAAAATCATTTAACTGAACCACACTATCGGCCTCATTCAAGGCTTTAGTGTCACTCTGCCATCATAAAATTGATAAATCAGCCAATTATCTTCCCACCCGAACTCGCATCCCGTGCCATCTCGGCTCGCCATGGCCTGCAACGGCGGCAGGGCCTGGCTCTGTGTGCCAATGATCGACGACCAGAGCTGGCGGCAATTTTCCGAAGGGGCCAGCAGCGCATCAACACCCAGAGGCCAGCCCCTGGCATCGAATTGCCAGGCCACCCCATCTGCATGCAGGACGGCGGGACGGCGCTGATCCAGCCAGAGACCGTGCAACCTTTGTACCCGCTCGGCAAACTGCTCCCCCAGCAGGGTCAGGCTGAGGGCCAGCGCCTCGGCCCTGTGGCTACGATAGCTCTGGGCCAGGGTCGCCACCATGATCAACAGCAAGATCAGCACGGCCATCCGTCGATACCCTCCCAGCCAGCGATCATCCTGTTGTGACTGTCTGTTCAACCGCACCTCTCCCGCACCCTGTTGATCATCCACTCCGCATCAGGCCCCTACGTTGAAATAAAGAGTCTGCTTATTTGCCTCTTACGAGGCTCATCATGTCCCACCATCGGGAGGGTAAAGATACTGCTTATTTGCCGCGTACGGCGCTCATCACTCCCCCACCAGGAGGAGTAAAGATCATCACTTGCCGCGCACCGCACTCATCATGTCCCACCATCGGGAGGGTAAAGATGCCGCTTATTTTCCGCGCACCGCGCTCATCATTCCCCCACCAGGAGGAGGAAAGATCATTATTTACCCCTTACAGCACTCATCATGTCCCACATGGGCGTAAAGATACCCAGTGCCAGCACCAGTACCATGACGGCTACGATCCCGATCAGGATGGGCTCGATACGGGCGGTCAGGCTCTTGAGGTCATAATCCACCTCTCGCTCGTAATACTCAGCCGCCTCGTGCAACAGATCATCCACCTGACCCGTCTCTTCCCCCACCGCTATCATCTGCATCACCAGGGGCGTAAACAGACCGCTGCTGCCGGCGGTGCGCAGCAGGCTCTCGCCCCGCTCGATACCGGCCCGCATGTCGCGGATCTGACCCGCCATATAAGCGTTGTCCACCGCATCGGCCACCAGGGTCAGTGCGGTATTGAGCGGCACACCAGCCTTGAGCATCATGGAAAAGCTGCGCGCAAAGCGGGCCAGCAGGGAGCGCTCTATGATGGTGCCGACAATGGGCAATTTGAGTTGCCATCTGTGCCAGGTCAGCTTGCCCTTGACAGTGGCAACCCAGCGCCGCCAGCCAAACACCATGGCCAGCAGCATGCCGAGCAGCAGCCACCAGTAGTTGACGAAAAAGTGGGAGGTAGCGAGCAGAATGCGGGTGGCCAGCGGCAGCTCGACCCCGAACTTGGCGAACATGCCGGCGAAGACGGGGATCACCATGATATTGAGGATCACCATGGCGATGCCGATGGCAATCATCACGAAGCTGGGATAGCGCATGGCGGTCTTGATCCGCTTGCGGGTCTCCAGCTCCAGCTCGAAATAATTGGCCAGTTGCAGGAAGGCCTCTTCCAGCTGACCCGTGTTCTCACCCACGTGAATGATGGCGACGAACAGGCTGCTGAACACCCTGGGGTGCGCCTGCATAGAGCTGGACAGGGGCCTACCGTTGCCGAGATCTTCTCCCAGCGCATGCAGCGCCCGTTTGAGCGGCTTGCTGTGGGCTGTCTCTTCCAAGCCAGCGATGGCACGCAGTATGGGAATACCTGCCCGGGTCAAGGCGTACATCTGGCGGCTGAATACCACCAGCTCGTCCAGCTTGACGCCACCTTCCAGCAGCAAAGACCAGTCGATGGCCGCGGATTTCGCCTTGCCGGGTTTGAGTTCGGTGGGCATAACGCCACGGCGCATCAGCTGCTCGGCGGCAGCCATCTCGTTGGCAGCATCGACCACGCCATTGACGGCATTGCCCTGACTGTCGCGACCCTTGTAGGCGAAGGTATTCATGCCGCGCCCCGCACAAGCCAAATGGCAGGGCGCTGCCGTCCGGGTTGCTCATTGCCGATGAAGTTGGTCATCACTTACCCCAAGTCCTCGGCCAACCGCAGCACCTCGTCCACCGACGTGATCCCCTGGCGGGCATAATCGAGCGCTGTCAGGGCCAGCGGCCGGTAGTGCTCATGCTGACGCGCCGCCTTGGCAAAGCCTTCCGCATCGTTGCGGCGCAGGGCATCCATCATGGGTTGATCCAGCTCCAGCAGCTCGTAGACACCGATCCGGCCAGAGTAGCCGGTGAAGTTGCAGCTCTGGCAGCCACGTCCCTTGTGGTAGACATGCTGACCCGGCGCCTCGCCGGAAAGCACCCTCAGCCAGGTCGCCTGTCCCTCGTCAGGCGCCTTCTCCTCGACGCAGTGCTCGCACACCCGCCGCACCAACCGCTGGGCGATGACGGCACGCAGCGCGCTCGCCACCAGATAGCCAGGCGCGCCCATGTCGATGAGACGCAGGGCGCTGGTGACCGCATCGTTGGTGTGCAATGTGGTGAGCACCAGATGGCCCGTGATGGCGCCACGCAGGCCTATCTCCACCGTCTCGTTGTCCCGCATCTCCCCCACCAGCAAGATGTCCGGATCCTGACGCAGGGTGGAGCGCAACACATGGGAGAAGGTGAGGCCTATCTTGGGATTGACCTGCACCTGATTGACCCTGGGCAAGCGGTATTCCACCGGGTCTTCCACCGTGATGATCTTGTTGCTGGCCTGATTGAGTTCAGACAGAGCGCCATACAGGGTGGTGGTCTTGCCGCTCCCGGTCGGGCCTGTCACCAGTATCATGCCGTGGGGGCGTTTGAGCTGGCGACGGAAGCGGGTCAGGATCTCCGGCGGCATGCCGGTTTCGCTCAGCGACAATATGCCGGAGGATTGATCCAGCAGACGCATCACCACCGACTCGCCGTACTGCACCGGCATGGTGGACATACGCACATCCACGTCCCGACCACGCACCTTCATGTTGAAGCGGCCATCCTGGGGCAGTCGCTTCTCGGAGATGTCGAGCCCGGCCACCAACTTGAGGCGCAGCACCAGCGCCTGGGCAATGCGCACTTCGTTGAGAATATTCTCGTGCAGTATGCCGTCGATCCGCTGGCGAATGCGCAGCACCTTCTCATCCGGCTCGATATGGATATCGGACGCCCCCACCTGCACCGCATCCTCGAACAGGGAGCGCAGCAGCTTGGCCACCGTCGCCTCCCCCTCGTCGCCGGCGCCCAGGTTGCTGGAACCCAGCTCGAAGCCGGAGTCCTGATACTCCTCGTGAAGCTGTTCAGCAAAGCTCTCTATCTCGCGGGTACGGCGATAGAGGCGGTCGAAATACTCCAGCAGCTGACCTTCCCGCGCCACCGCCAGCACCATTTCCCTGGGGCTGAGCAAGGCCGCGATGGCGTCGAGGGCACTCAGATCCGCCGGATCCGACATGGCCACAGTCACCCGGTTGTCGGTGAGATTGACCGCCAGGGCGCGATAACGGCGCGCCTGAACCTCGGGCAGAAGCGGCACCGCGGAGGCGTCTATGGTGAGGTTGTTGAGATCGAAGAAGGGCACGTCCAGCTGGCGGGCGAGGAACTGCAGCAGTTGCACCTCACTGATGAAGCCGAGATCGATCAGTGTGGTGCCCAGCTTGCGGCCGGTCTGACGCTGCTGCTGCAGGGCAAGCTGCAGTTGATCATCCGAGATGATCTGCTCTTGTACCAGCAGGTCGCCGAGGCGCATTTTCAGTCTGGGTTGTGCCATGCAAACTCCAAAAAAGTTAACCGTACCGCCCGTCAGGGGGCGAGCTGGGCAATTCGCTGTTCAATCCAGCTGGTCGACGCCTCGCCGAGGTTGCCATGCAACTGGGCATTGCGATAGGCATCGAGCGCCCGCAGGCTGTGGCCCTGGCCATCTTCGGCCACACCGAGCCCGAGCCACCAGCGCCCCTGATCCGGCTGCTGACGCAGCAATTTCACATAGATCTCTGCCGCCTCGGCGTTGCGGCCCAGCTCCTGGGTCAACCCGGCCCAGGTGGCGTAATAATCCAGATTGCTGGCCAGGTCAGGTTGATAACCAGTCAGCCAGCCAAGAGCCTTGAGCTGATCGCCGCCGCTGATGGCAAGCCGTGCCAGCAGCAGACGGAAATCCGCCTGCGCCGGATCGAGCCGTATCCCCTCTTCCAGCAACTGGCCAGCCTCACTCAGCCGCCCTTCGCCGTAGAGCAGACCCGCCAGCTGTTCGCGGGCGCCCTGATTGTGGGGGTCGTGAACCAGCACCTGATAGTAGTTGTCCTGGGCGTCGCGCAGTTGCCCCCTGGCCATGGCGGTCGTGGCCTTGCGCTCGGCCAGAGTTGCCAGTTCGGCCTCGGAGAGGTTCACCGTCTCTATCTTCAGCACCCCCGGTTTGCGCGGTGGCGGGGCGACCGCTTCTTGTTCCGCTTCCTGCTCGGCATAGAGCTCAGGTTGCAGCTCTTCATCGCTCGGCGGAGCCTCTTCATAGGCGATCTCATCCTGCTCTTGTGCCAGCCCGGGTTCGACTGCAGGCCGAGAGCGGGTCTCGGGCCCGGAGCCCAGTGTGGGCAAGGCCACCACCAGATCCACCGGCTCCTGCTCTACATAGGTCGGCGTGGCGGGCACGGCACGGGCAACGGCATCAGGCCCTGGCTCGCTGGCCTGGACCAGACTCTGCTGCCAGTAAATCCAGGTCCGCCAGCCCAGAATGCCAAGGGCCAGGCAGCAGATCAGGGTCAGCACCAGCATCCACCAGCCCTGTTGCCGCACGGGCGGCACATAGACGGCACCCTCGCCGCCCTGCTGGCGCTGCTCCAGATCCTTGAGCATCTGATTGATCACGCTCATGGCCAGACTCCATAAGCCAGGGCACACCCCAGCAACAGTAACAGGGGCCACCAGCGCAACGGCGCAAAGCGGCTGGCATCGTCGGTATCGCGAATGGCGAGCCGCACCAGACGGCTGTCGATCTGGCGCGCCCCCTGGCCATAGGCCAGCATCAGGCACTTCTGCGCCAGTATGTTGATAAGCCTGGGGATCCCGCGCGACGCCCGCCACAGCAGGCGCATGGCGTACCCTGCAAACAGCGGTGCCCCGCGGTAACCGGAGACCTGCAATCTGTGCTCCAGATAGGCTCGGGTCTCGTCAAAGCGCAGGGGGCGCAGGCAGTAGGAGAAGCCGATCCGCTGACGCAACTGACGCAAATGAGGCTTTGCCAGCCGGGTGTCCAGCTCGGGCTGACCGAACAGCACGATTTGCAGCAGCTTGTTCGACTCCGTCTCCAGGTTGCCAAACAGCCGGATCGCCTCCAGGGTCTCGTCCGGCAGGGCCTGCGCCTCGTCGATCAGCACCACCACTCGACTGCCCTGCTGATGCAGGCTGATAAGGTGGCGATGAATACGATCCGTGAGATCCAGCTCAGCCCCCTCCCGCACCGACAATCCCAGCTCCAGCGCCAGGGCGGTGCGCAGCTCGGCCGGCGTGAGGTGCGGGTTGGGCAACCAGGCCAGACGCACGGGGTGAGCCTCAGACCCCAGCTCGCTCAACAGCTTGCGGCAGAGCAGTGTCTTGCCGGTACCCACCTCACCGGTCACCTTGATGAAGCCCTCCCCCTGTGCCAGCGCCCAGTTCAGCACCTGCAACGCCTCTTCGTGGGGCGGCAAGCCATAGTAAAAACCCGTGTTGGGGGTGAGGCCGAACGGCGCCTCCTGCAAGCCGAAGTGGTTCAGGTACATGGGTTGTCACCTGCCATCCCGAACAAGCAGCCCGCGGTGACGCAGGGCAAGAGGGCACATGGGGTAAGGCTGACCGCGCGCTGCTTCATGGCTTAGCCCTTGGGCGGATACCACTTGTCCAGCAGATCGGCGCTGCGTTTCAGCTCATTCTGCCAGGTGTCTTTCTCCACCACTGTGGGCTTGAGCAGGATCACCAGCTCCACCTTCTTGGTGCTCTCGCGGCGGTTAGTGAAGGCTTCGCCAATCCAGGGAATGTCCCCCAGCAGGGGCACCTTGCTGACGATCTCCTGCTTGTCGGTCTTCATCAGGCCACCAATGACGATGATGTCACCGTTGTTGGCCTGTACCACTGTATCGGACTCACGGATCGAGCTCTTGGCGAGCGGCAGTTCCAGCCGGCCACCGGAGGTGCCCATATCGATCACCTTGTTCTGCTCTTCCGTATCGATAACGGAGGGATGGATATGCAGCAGCACCTTGCCCTCTTCGTCGATCTGCGGCGTCACGTCCAGCGAAATCCCGGAGAAGAAAGGTGTCAGCTCAACGTTCGGTGTTCTATCCGAGACCCCGGACGAGTTGCTGGTGATGGTGGTCGAAGCCTTGGTGACGAAGTACTCGTCCGTCCCCACCTTGATCACCGCCTTCTGGTTGTTGGTCGCCGTCACCCTGGGGCTGGAGAGAGTATTTACATCCCCCTGGGTCTTGAGCAGATTGACCGCCACGTTGAAGTTGCCGTCTGAGATCTTGAAACCGGCCCCGCCACCCAGTGCGGTGAAGATCTGATTGGGAGTAGTAGGCAACTGGGTCGGCGAGAGAGAACCGCCACCAGTAATGCCCTTGTTGCCATCCCAGCTGGCGGAGAGACCGCTCCAGTCCACCCCCTGTTCGTACCCCTCGTTGAGGGCGACCTCCAGGATCCGCGCCTCCAGCACCACCTGACGCTTGAGATGGGTTTCGGACTGACTGAGGAATTCACGCACCGCCTTGAGCTCTTTGGGATAGGCACGGATGGTGACCAGACCCGCCTGCGGACTGGTGATGACGGCGCGGCCATCGCCGCTGCCGATCAGCATCTCCAGCGAGGTGCGCAGATCGGTCCAGTAGTCACTGTTGGTGTCTGTCTCGATACGGGTGCCGTTGCTGCTGTTCGAGCCGGAACTGCCGTTGGACGAGTTGTTGCTGCCACTGCTGTTGCCGTTGGCATTGTCGACACTGCTGTTATTGCTGTTGTTGTCGTTGGCCGTCACACCGCCGGTACTGACAGAGGTGCGGGACAGACCCCGGCGGGACATCATCAGATAGTTCACCGGTATGGTCTCGGTGCGCAGGCCAGCCGGATAGACGTGGAACACGTTACCCTTGCGCTGCACGTCGAAGCCGTACATGTCACCCACCACGGCCAGCACCTCGGGCAGGGTCACGTCCTTGAGCTCGACGGAAACCAGCCCGCCCACCCCTGGATGCACGGCCACGCTGTAACGGGAGCCCTTGAACAAGGAGCCGAAAAACTCCACCGCCTCCACATCGTGGGCGGCGATGCGCAGCCGCTGTTCCGGCATGCTGATGGCCTGGGGCGGCCGGTTCATCTGCAACAATTCGCTTTGTACCGACTTGGGTACGGTTGCCAGGGCGCCGACCTTGTTCTGCTCGGTCATGGCGTGTTTCAGTGCGTCCTTGGCCTGCACGGGTTCGGGGTGCCGATAGCTGGTACAGCCTGCAGCCAGAACGGCTACGGAGATCAGGCAGAGATGATTTTTTTTCATGTAATGAGTGCACCCTGACTTGCAATTAAACTCGACAAACCTTGCCCCGCCCATCCCGGGCAGGGCCCGTTCAGATACGGATCTTGCTGGCAAACAGGGTCAGCGACTGGCGCTTGCCCCCCTTCTCCAGCACAACGGCATCTGCACTGATGGCCACCAGTCGATATCCCTCGACCTGCTGGCCTATCCGGTAACTTTTTCCGTTGAGCACCGCCAGCGCCGGGCCGTTGCCCAGCACCACGCTCTGCAACTTGGGCAGACCGGCGCTCGGGCTCTCTACCGCCCCCGCCTGGCTGTTTATTCCCTCGAGCGGTTCGGTGGGATCCTGCAGTACCTCGGCCTGGGCCACTGAGCCCAGCAGGCAACACAATAGCGTCAGCCATCTAACCACGAATAAACTCCTTGCTGGTGCTCAGGGTGTAGATTTCCATCTCCACCACCGCCTTGGGGTATGCTTCCACCCGATAGTCAAACTGCTTCCAGTAGAAATGACGAGGCAGCGCCTCCAGCGCTTTCAGGTACTGATACACATCGAAATAACCGCCTTCCAGTTTGAGGCGAATACCGTGCTTGAACAGGTTGATGCCCTGATCCCCCGCCATCAGCGGCTCAGGGGCGAGGGAGGTCAGCGCCAGCATGTGCAGATTGGTGGAGCGTGACAGCAAGGCCTCCAGTACCTCCGGCATCTCGTGGGCCGGGATCAGATCCACCGTCTGGGCCTTGAGTTCGGCATCCAGCTTGCCAAGCTCACCCTCAACCCGCGCCAGCTGCTCCCGTACATTCTGATCGGGATTCCGCGCCAGACGCGCCTGCTTGCCCAGATTCTCGAGATCCATGATCTCCAGATCCCGCTGGGCCGAGGTCAAGGCCGCGCGCTCCTGCTCAAGGCGCAGGGTGGCATCATCCAGCCAGCCATAAATGCCACCGGCACAGACCAGCACCAGCCCGGTCAACAGTATCAATATCCGCTCGCGCTGGCTGAGGGCGGCAATCTTGTCTGCCCACGCCTGCCATTGTGCTTTCAGGCTCATCAGGGCTTCTCCCGCTCGATACCGCTGAGCTGGAAGGCCAGGCGGCCCTCCTTGTCACGGCTCAGGGTCAATTCACCAAACTGCTTGCCCGCCAGCGACGGTGTCTGCTTGAAACGGTTTACCCAGGCGGGCACATCCTGGCTGCGACCGGCGAAGCCGGAGATATTGATGCGCCCCTCGGCGATCTCGATCCGCTGCAAGGAGAGCTGTTTGTCCCGAATGCGGGAGAGATCGGCCATCAGGCCGGCGTAGCCCTGGGATTTTTGCAACGCCAGGCTGCCCAACTGACGCATCAGCCCCTGCTTGGCAGTCAACTCTTCCTGCTTGTTGGCCAGCTGCTGTTGCAACTGTGTGTTGGCCTGATGGCGAGTCAACGCGGCATCCAGCCGCTGGGCCTCCCCACGTTTGACCTCCAGCGCCGCGCGCACCTGTGCCAGCTCACGGCTGACCCCTTGCTGCTGCCAGCCGTAAAAGGCTGCCATGCAGAGCAACAGGATCACGCAGCCCCCCCACACCAGCGCCATCTGATTGAGGCTGGCCCACTGGCGTTTGGGGCGAAATTCTGCGCCATAGAGGTTTATCTGACGTTTCATCAGGCAGGCTCCCCGATGGCTGCGGCGTAGGCCGACAGGTACTCAACACCGGCCAGCACAGCCTTGTTGGCCATGGCGGAGACGGCAAAACCGAAGGTCTGCTCCATGTGGCGCACCAGGGTACCGATGAAGGAGGAGGCGATGGCGAGCTGCATCTGGCCAAGCTCCGGCAGCTTGAGCTGGCCGGCCAGATAATCGAGGGAGCGCTGGATCTCCAGCGCCAGTGAATCGAGCAGCAAGCTGTCCGGCTCATGCTCACCTGTGAGGGCGGTGAAACCGCGCAGCTGGCGGGAGAAACAGAGCCCGCCCTGATGGAATACCAGCAGTTGCAGATCCTGCCCCCTGGGTTGCCACAGCAACATGCGTACTGTGTTGTCGGCCTCATAAAGCGCCGTCATGGCCAACTCGTCGCTGACGATGGCATCCAGACTCGCTATGCTGTTGACCGCATCCGCCAGTTGCTGCACCCGCGCCTTGGGCACGCAGATCACGTTGATCCGCGGCCTGCCAGCAGGCGGAGTGGGCAAGTCCACATAATCCATGGCGAGCTGCAACACGGGCTCGTTGACATAATCCTTGATGGCCCAGGGCAGAGCGCCCGCCATTTCTGCCTCAGGCACGGCGGGCTTGTCGATCTGGACTTGCTGATAAAGAGTGGCGGCGAGGGCGACCCGCACTTTAGACTTGGCGAGGCCATGGCGGCTGAACAGCTCGCTCATGGCAAGCGGCCACTCTTGCGGGCCGTTGATGGCGCGGGTGGCGAAGACAGGGGGGTTGCCCAGCGAGGCCAGCATGATCCGGTCGCTGGCAAGCAGGAGCCCCACCTGACGGCTTGGGGTTGAACGTCTGAAAAGTTGTTTCATTGAAACCCGCACCTGGCTGCATAAAACGCATTAAACCTTAGCATAAACAGGGCATTAGCCTCCAGATAAATGACGGATTACTCATTGTTACCCAGTTCGACCCGCCCGCAGGCGTTTGCCCTGCAACCGGCCCGGCTGCCCTCGCCACTGGAATCCATCTCCCACCCTCTGCTGCGGCAATACGACGTCCAGCTCTGGTGCAAACGAGATGACCTGATCCACCCGACCATCTCGGGCAACAAGTGGCGCAAACTCAAGTACCAGCTGCAACATGCCCGGGAACAGGGCATGCAGCACCTGCTCTCGTTTGGCGGTGCCTATTCCAACCACATTCATGCGCTGGCGGCAGCTGGGAGTCAATCTGGCCTGAGAACTACCGGCATCATACGTGGTGAAGCAGAGGCCGTCAGCAACTCCACCCTGAGCGCAGCAAAAGGCTGGGGCATGGATCTCATTTTTGTCGACCGCCAGAGTTACCGGCGGCGTCAGGACCCCGACTGGCTGGCCCAGTTTGCGGCATCCGATACCCTGATAGTGCCGGAAGGAGGCAGCAGCCAGCTCGCCATTCCCGGGGTGGCCGAGCTGGTCGAAGAAGTGCCCTTCTCGCCGGATCTCTGGGTACTGCCCTGCGCCAGCGGCGGCACCCTGGCTGGCCTCATCACCGGCAAACGGGATCGGGAGCAGATCCTCGCCATCGCGGTACTGAAGGGGGGCGGTTTTATCGCTGACGAGGTGTGTCGCCTCCATCCTGCCGCTGCCAGCACGCCCGGCTGGCAGATAGCGCTGGATCACCATGATGGTGGCTATGCCAAATTCAGCCCGGCCCTGTGGCAGTGGGTGCAGGATTTCAGCGTCGAGACAGGCCTGCCGCTGGAACCCATCTACAGCGGCAAGGCAATGTGGGGCCTGTTTCGCGAGCTGGCCGCCGGGCGCATCCCCCGTGGCAGCAAGATAGTCTTTATCCACACGGGTGGCATGCAGGGGCTTATGGGTTTGAAGGAGCAGGGCCGGATCTGAAGGCTGCCCTGCGGCCACACCATCAGGCGCCGGCCGGTTCCATCACCAGCCGCTCCGGCTCGGCGAACCAGGGGCCCTGACCGGCATGAACGCCGAGGTGGCGCAGCATCTTCCACTCGTCGCCACTCTCCACCCCGACGGCGATCACCCGGGTACGGGTGTTGGCGCAGCCTCCCACCAGGCTGCGCACCGCCATCTGGTTGACCTGTCGGGTGTGGATCTCCCGCACCAGACTGGGGTGGAGCTTGAGGAAGTTGATCTCGAACTCCTTGATGTATTGGGTACTCACCACATCCTGACCGGCGTGATCGATGGCCAGCTGGCAGCCCAGCATGCGCAGCGCCCGCAGCGGCCGCTTGAGTGCCTCGTAGTGGCGAGTCACCTGGGCTTCGGACAATTGCAGGATAAGCCGCTCGTTGGTGCTGCGCGGCAGCTGGAACAGGTCGAAGAAGAGCCAGCGCTGAAACTCGCGGTGCAGCAGGCTCTGGGCACAGAGGGTCAGACTGATGGGGCAGCTCTGCTCTGAGCGCTGACGCAGCAGCCGCAGGGTCTGTTCCGCCACCAGCCGATCCAGTGGCAACAGCAGCCCCGCCTTTTCTGCCATGGGCATGAAGACGCCAGCCTGCAACGCCCGACCCTGCTCGTCGTGAATGCGGATCAGCAAATCCTGCTGAAGCACCACCTGATCCCGCTCCTGCTGCACCGGTTGAACGTAAAAATCGATGCCATGCTCCTCGATGCGGCGGCCTATCAGGGTGCGCCAGCGTACCGTGCCCTTGCTGCTCTGCTCCTCATCCAGCTGCTTCTCGTAGAGGAACCAGCCGGTATGACCCTGCAGCCGCGCGCTTTTGAGCGCCAGTTCGGCCTCTTCCTGCACCTTGAGCAGGGAATCCTGCGCCTGATAGCAGACGGCGCCCAGGTAGACGGCGGTCTCGACATTGACCGCCGCGGGCCAGTGCAGTCGTTGCAGGCTCTTGTGCAGCTGACCCGCGCCATCCACCATTTCGCTCTCGGACATGTTGGGCAGCAGCACGGCAAATACCTGACCGGCATAGCGGGCCTGCAGGGCGCCGCTGTGCTTGCGCACGAAGGCGGCGATGGAGGCGCTCGCCTCCATCAGCAGATCCTGGCTCTGGCGCCCGCTCAGCTCGGGATCCAGATCCTCCAGACCGGCAAGGTCGATCAGCAGCACACCGCCGCTCATCACGCTCGCCTCCATGATGGCGCTCTCGAGCCGGTTGTCAAAGAACAGCCGGTTGCCTATGCCTGTCATCTTGTCGACGAAGGCATTGCTGCGGATGAAGTTGTCAAAGCGGCTGCGTTCCTTGCGGGCATCCGCCAGCTCGGCCAGCAGATGATCCAGGGCCTGACTGGCGGAGACGGGCCACTCCTCCGCCGGATCGTGGGCCAGCTTGGTGAGCTTGTTGTCGAGAATAAGCTGGGCCCTTTCGGCCAGCAGCTCGGCGCCTCGCAGTTGCAGCCGCAGCCAGCGAATGGAGTACCAGAGCCCGAAGATGGCGATGAAGATACCGAGGGATATGCCGGACATGGCCTTCATGGAGTATTCGAACTCCTTGAACGGTCGCTCCAGCTTGAAGTCGGCTTGCATGCCTGTCTGATGAGAGATGGGCTGGCTGTAGGGGATCAACAGACTCTCGTCGGTCTGCTGCTGCACGTCGCGAAACCAGTAAATCCGCTGCTTGCCCTGACGGATCTCCAGCTCCACCACATGGGCCGAACGCAGCAGGGTCGGCAACCAGCGGGTGAGCTCCTGATGGTCATCGGCCGCCTCCAGCTGCTTGTCGATCACCTCGACCAGAGAGTTGACCTTCTTTTGCTGCAGCTCCATCCCCAGCTCACGAAAGCTGAACACGCCGCCGAGCAGCACCATGGCCATGGAGGCGATCACGCACAGGGTAATAAACGAGACAAGCTGAGTAGTCAGTTTCATATGCCTTCCGTATGCCCGACAACATCCATGTGGCTTCATCGTATCAGCCAACGCCGAAGCGCGCCTATGGACGAAGATCCCGCTTCTGGAATTAAGCGGGCGAGCATAACCAAATGGGCACAGGAACACCAAGCCATCCGTGAAAAATGGCTACCGGGGCAGAAAAATGGGAGCGAAGTGGCGGGATCAGGGATTTTCAGGCAGAAAAATGGTCCCACTAAGGGGACCGAAAGAAACACTCATATCAAAACTAACACTCTGTGCTACTGACAAAAAAACAGATACAGGAGTATTGAACACACGGTGAGTCAAACCGCACGGCTACTCTAGCCATTTCAGATAAGCTGGACAATTGTCACTTATGACAGGTAAGCGATTGAATCTTCATCAGCGTACTTTATAAAATCCATATTTATCATTGAGTTATAATTTATCATTGCCACGGCGCTCCCTGCGGATCAAATTGATACAGCTAATGCACCAGAACAACGCCTCCCATTTGCATCCCATCCGTGCATCAAACCCTTCCTCCTTGCGACAAATCCCGCCCTCAGGCTTATGCCGCCGCGGCCTTGACCGCCCACCGGGTCGATAAAGAAACTACTACCGGATAGGGAAGTCTGGCGCGACGGCAGCCCATACTGCCGATGACTAGCGCCGGTATTGCAGGATCTGGCCACGAAATGGCTGGCTCAGATAGCTCACATCCAGCGGCTTGTGCTGACTGTGCTGATAGCCCAGGGTCACCATCCGCTTGCTGAAGCGGGCATGCAGGCCACGACCCGGGTCCACCAGGATCACCTCGCAATGGGGCTTGGCGTGTTGTTCGATAAAGGCGGCCAGGGTCTCGACCTGACCACGCTCATAGAGCAGATCGCTGCCGATGATGAGATCGAAGCGACCCAGCGCCGTGGTGGTATCTGCCCAACCGGTGCGAATAAAGGGGATGAGGCTGCCTTTGTTGAGCAGCACATTTTCCGCCAGAAAGGCGCCCGCCTCCGGGTGATAATCAGTGGCCGTGATGTCGGCCAGCCTATGGTTGAGCACCAGACTCGCCAAGGCGATGCCGCAGCCCACCTCCAGGATCCGCAAGCCAACTATCTCGTACTCCACCATCAGATGGGCCAGCACATTGCCGGAATCCCAGACGATACCGAATAGCGGCCAGAAGGCTGAAGAGATGCCGAGCGCCTCCGCCTCCCCCTCGTCATCGGAGAATTGCTGGTTGTCGCGCAGGGTGCGCAGGTGGATGTCGAGTTCGCCAAACTCTATGGTGTGATAGCGCAGACGCACAACAGACATGGGAGTCCTTGGTCGGAATGCCGCCAGATCCACAAGAGCATGAATGCGATCGGCATAGTCCATGCTACGCAGCATACGGTCAGATTAGCTATCTATATCCCGACCATCGGCTGACCACGGGTGTCAGGCGAGCCCACCACTGCTTGGTTTGTAACAAAATGATTTTTCCCGATCCGGACAACAGCCTTTATCATTGTCTGGGTCGTCACCTGCCGTGACCTTGCATCATTGCCTCCATACCCCGTCGGCTCATGCCGCCCCGAGATGAGAACCATTGCCTATGAAGTCATTTATCCGGCAAGAGATTGCCCTGCCCGTTGGCCTGCTGACCCTGCTGTTCTTCAAGACCACAGGGAGCGAGCTGCTGACAGAGGCGACTCCGCTCGGGATTTATCTGCCTGTCTCGGCGGCGCTGCTTGCCATCGTCACCTGGGCCATCTTCTCTGTGGTGCGCCACTCGGATGCCCTCGCCATCAAGCTGGGTGAGCCCTTCGGTACCCTTATCCTGACGCTCTCCGTCATCTCGCTGGAAGTGGTGATGATCTCCTCCGTCATGCTCACAGGCGATCCCAATCCCGTAATGGCCCGCGATACCATGTTTGCAGTGGTGATGCTGGTCACCAATGGCCTGGTGGGCTTCACCCTGCTGTTTGGCGGCTGGCGCTACCACACCCAGAGCTTCAATCTGGATGGGGTCAAATCCTATCTGGTCGCCATCATACCGCTGGCGCTACTCTGTCTGGTGCTGCCCAACTTCACCCGGGGCGGCACCATCGGCAGCATGTCGAGCCCCATGTCCTGGATGCTGATCATCATCTCCGTCCTGCTCTACGGTATCTTCCTGCTAATCCAGACCCGCAGCCACAGCCACTTCTTCGTCGACAGCGACCACGAGGATTACGAGGAGCACCACGGCCCGCTGCGCAGCAACGTCTATCACACCATACTGCTGCTCGCCTATCTGGTGGTGGTGATCCTGCTGGCCAAGACCCTGGCCGTACCCATCAACTTCGGCGTGAAGATCATGGCGGCGCCTCCTGCGCTGGGTGGCTTTATCGTGGCCTGTATCGTACTTGCCCCCAAGGGGGTCGGTGCCATCAAGGCAGCCTTCAACAACCAGTTGCAACGGGCCATGAACCTCTATTTCGGCTCTGTGCTGGCCACCATAGCCCTGACAGTACCGGCCGTGCTGTTCATCGGCGCCATGCTGGGCCAGGAGGTGCGCCTCGGCCTCTCCGCCGCCGACATGGTACTGCTCGTCACCACGCTTATGGTCTGCAAAGTCACCTTCAGCAGCGGCCGCACCAATGTGCTGCACGGCGCTACCCACCTGGTGCTGTTCGTGGTTTATCTGTTCCTGATGTTTGAACACGAATAACCCGCGCCAGCCAACACCAGAAATGACAAGACCGCCCGATGGGCGGTCTTTTGCTATGAGCCGAATGGGGGCTTAGAGGCTGGGCAGCACACCGACCGGGATCAGGTCGTTGTAACTCGCCCTGGCCAGCAGCGCAGCCGCCGCCTCTATGTCCGGCGAGAAGTACCTGTCCTTGTCGTAGAAGCTCACCTCTGCCCGCAGCCGCCCCTTGGCCTGCTCCAGCAGCGCTGTGGTGCGCAGCGGAGCACGGAAATCCAGCCCCTGGGCCGCTGCCAGCAGCTCGACGGCCAGTATGCCACGGGTGTTCTCCGCCATGTCCGTCAGTCGGCGAGCGGCGAAGGTGGCCATAGAGACGTGATCTTCCTGGTTGGCGGAGGTGGGCAGGCTGTCTACCGAGGCCGGATGAGCCAGGCTCTTGTTCTCGGAGGCGAGCGCCGCCGAGGTGACCTGGGCGATCATGAAGCCCGAGTTGACCCCGCCGTTGTTGACCAGGAAGGCAGGCAGGCCCGACATGCGGGAATCGATCAGCAGCGCCATGCGGCGCTCCGACAGCGACCCGATTTCGGCGATGGCCAGGGCCAGGTTGTCGGCGGCGAAAGCCACGGGTTCTGCATGGAAGTTGCCACCGGAGAGGATCTCCTCATCCTCGGCGAACACCAGCGGGTTGTCGGAGACAGCGTTGGCCTCGCACACCAGCACCTCGGCGGCGTGGCGGATCTGGGCCAGACAGGCCCCCATCACCTGGGGCTGGCAGCGCAATGAGTAAGGATCCTGCACCTTCTCGCAGTTGTGATGGGACATGCCGATCTCGCTGCCATCCACCAGCAGGTGACGATAGCAAGCCGCGGCATCGATCTGGCCACGCTGACCGCGCACCTCATGGATGCGGGCATCGAACGGACGACGACTGCCCAGAGCCGCCTCCACACTCATGGCGCCTATGGTGATGGCGCCGGCGAACAGATCTTCGGCGTGGAACAGGCCTTCCAGCGCGAACGCCGTGCTGGCCTGGGTACCGTTGAGCAGGGCCAGTCCCTCCTTCGGCGCCAATGAAATAGGCTCGAGACCCGCGATCTTCAGCGCCGTGGCAGCGTCCATCAGCTCGCCCTTGTAGCGGGCCTTGCCCTCCCCGATCAGCAGACAGCTCATGTGAGCCAGCGGCGCCAGATCGCCGGAGGCGCCGACGGAGCCCTTCTTCGGCACCACCGGATAGACTTCGGCGTTGATGAGGGTCATCAGCGCCTCAAGCACAGTCAAGCGGATGCCGGAGAAGCCCCGCGCCAGGGAATTGACCTTGAGCACCATCATCAGCCGCACGGTGGCGTCATCCATGTAGGTACCGATGCCGGCAGCGTGGGAGAGCACGATGGATCGTTGCAATTCGTCCAGCTGCTCCACCGGAATGCGGGTGTTGGCCAGCAGGCCAAAGCCGGTGTTGATGCCATACACAACGCGGTTTTGCTCGATCACCTTGGTGACCACGGCTGCAGAGGCGCGGATCCCGGGCAGCGCGGCCGGATCCAGGCTGATATGGACCGGCTCGCGGCTGACGCGGCGCAAGGTGTTGAGGCAGAGCTTGCCCGGTAACAGATTGAGTTCAAACATCTTATTTAACCCCTTTGGCCGTTGCGGTCAGCATCGGCAGATCCAGTTTCGCATCATGGGCACAGTTGATGGCAATCTCGTAACCCGCATCCGCATGGCGCATCACGCCGGTGGCCGGGTCATTGCGCAGCACGCGGCCGACCCGCTTGGCAGCATCGTCGCTGCCGTCACAGACAATCACCACACCCGAGTGCTGGGAGAAGCCCATGCCCACGCCGCCACCGTGGTGCAGGGAGACCCAGGTCGCGCCACCGGCCGTGTTGAGCAGGGCATTGAGCAGCGGCCAGTCGGAGACGGCATCCGAGCCATCCATCATGGATTCGGTCTCCCGGTTCGGGCTGGCCACAGAGCCGGAGTCCAGGTGATCGCGACCTATGACCACGGGCGCCTTCAGCTCGCCATTTTTCACCATCTCGTTGAAAGCCAGGCCCAGGCGTACCCGATCCTTGACCCCGACCCAGCAGATCCGCGCAGGCAGGCCCTGGAAGGCGATGCGCTTGCGGGCCATGTCGAGCCAGTTGTGCAGGTGGGGATCGTCCGGGATCAACTCTTTGACCTTCTGATCCGTCTTGTAGATATCTTCCGGATCGCCGGACAGCGCCACCCAGCGGAAGGGACCAATCCCCTCGCAGAACAGCGGGCGAATATAAGCAGGCACGAAGCCGGGGAAATCGAAGGCGTTTTTTACCCCTTCTTCCAGTGCCATCTGGCGGATGTTGTTGCCGTAATCGAGGGTCGCCGCGCCACGGGATTGCAGGGTCAGCATGGCTTCCACCTGACGGGCCATGGAGTGACGAGCCGCCTGATTCACTTCCTGGGGCGCAGATTTTTGCAGCTCGCGCCACTGGGCGACGCTCCACCCCTGCGGCAAGTAGCCGTGGATGGGGTCGTGGGCCGAGGTCTGGTCGGTCACCACGTCCGGGGTGATGCCACGGGCCACCAGCTCGGCAAAGACATCGGCGGCGTTGCCAAGCAGGCCGATGGAAACGGCGGTGCCGCTCTGTTTGGCCTCCTCGACCATGGCCAGCGCCTCATCCAGGCTGTGGGCCTTCTTGTCGACGTAGCGGGTCTTGAGGCGAAAATCGATGCGGGTCTCGTCGCACTCGACGGCAATCATGGAGAAACCGGCCATGGTGGCGGCCAGCGGCTGTGCGCCACCCATGCCACCCAGACCGCCGGTCAGGATCCAGCGCCCTTTGGGTTCGCCGTTGAAGTGCTGATTGGCCACCGCGAAGAAGGTTTCGTAGGTACCCTGCACGATTCCCTGAGTGCCTATGTAGATCCAGGATCCGGCCGTCATCTGGCCGTACATCATGAGACCTTTCTTATCCAGCTCGTTGAAGTGTTCCCAGTTGGCCCAGTGCGGCACCAGGTTGGAGTTGGCGATCAGCACCCGAGGCGCATCCTTGTGGGTCTGGAACACCCCGACCGGCTTGCCGGATTGCACCAGCAGGGTCTCGTCTTCCTCCAGCCGTGTCAGCACCTCGACAATCTTGTCGTAGCAGGCCCAGTTGCGGGCGGCGCGGCCGATACCGCCATAGACCACCAGGGATTGGGGATGCTCGGCCACTTCCGGATCCAGGTTGTTCATCAGCATCCGCAGCGGCGCCTCTGTGAACCAGCTCTTGGCAGTCAGCGTGGTACCACGGGAGGCACGGATGACGCGGCTCGGATCCTGACGGGGATCCAGGTGTTGCTCAGACATACACACTCCTTGTTTTATCAATGCAGCAGCATTGCGACCTGCCCTCGGCAGAGCGCTACTTGGTTAACTGATGGACCAGCCGGGCGGCCACGCGGGCGCTGCGGTTATCCTGATCCAGGTTCGGGTTGTACTCGGCCAGATCGGCGAGCCGCAGCTTGCCGCTGGCCCGGATATGGACGATCAGGGGTTCGATGATGGCCAGCTCGACGCCACGGGCGGCGGGAGCACTCACCCCCGGCATGACGGCGCCGGGCAGCACGTCGAGATCGATAGTCAGATAGAGGTGGTCACACTGGGCGATAAAGCTATCCAGCCCGCTTAGCAAAGTAGGCAGGGTGCGCTCGCTCATGGCCTCGTCTTTCACATACCAGACCCCCAAGGCGTCGGCCCTTGCAAAAAGCGCCTGCGTATTGGCGGTCTCGGCCACCCCCAGGCAGGCGTAATGGAAAGGCGTTCCCTGAGCGGTACACTGCTCGGCAATCTGGAAGAAGGGAGTGCCGGAACTCGCCTGCTCTACCTTGCGGCGCAGGTCGAAGTGGGCATCGAAATTGATGATGCCGACCCGGCCCTGACCGACCAGATGACGGTTGAGACCGCTCCAGCTGCCGAACGCCACCTCGTGACCGCCTCCCAGCACCAGCGGGAAGTGTCCCTCATCCAGCAGGCTCGCCACCCGCTCGGCCAAGCGGGCATGAGCGGCATCGAGATCGCCGTCGTCGCAGGTCAAATCCCCGCTGTCATAGACGGGACGAGTCAGATGCCAGGCACTGTTGGCCAGCAGCTTGCGGATCGCCAGCGGTGCGCCAGCGGCCCCCACGCGCCCCTTGTTGCGGCGCACCCCCTCGTCGCAGGCAAAGCCCACCAGGGCCACGCCGGGTTCGGCAGTACCGCTCAGCGGCCAGGCCTGCACCTTGTCGTGCCAGCGCAGGGCGAGCTCACCATCTTCCGGATCCTGGCGCCCCTGCCAGACCGACATATGGGACAGGCTGAACTTATCCATGCAGCGTCTCCTCCCCGTTGACGACCCGGCTCACCAGCTGATCGACCCCGATGAGGTAGCTCAGCTCGGCCGGGTGCGCGCAATTCCAGACCAAGAAATCCGCCAGCATGCCCACTCTCAACTGCCCTAAACGCTCCTGCTCGCCAAGTGCGCGGGCGGCGTTGCGGGTCACCCCGACCATGGCCTCGACCGGGGTCAGACCGAACAGGGTACAGGCCATGTTCATGGCCATGCGCAGCGACACAATCGGGGCAGTGCCCGGGTTGATGTCGGAGGAGACCGCCATGGGCACATGGGCCTTGCGCAGGGCGGCGATGGGGGGCAGCTTGGTCTCTTTCAGGAAATAGAACGCTGTGGGCAGCAGGGTGGCGACCACGCCACGGTGGGCCAGTGCCTGGATCCCTTCCTGATCCAGATGCTCCAGATGATCCACCGAGAGGGCACCAAAGTTGGCGGCCAGCGCACTGCCTCCCAGGTTGGAGAGCTGCTCCATGTGGCCCTTCACCGGCAGACCGTATTGATCCGCGGCCAGATAGACCTGCTCGGTCTGGGCCAGCGAGAAGCCGATATGCTCGCAGAAGACATCCACCGCATCCGCCAGACCCGCCTCGGCAGCCGCCGGGATTATCTCCTGGCAGATGGTCTCGACCCAGGAGTCGGGATCGTCGCGATATTCTGGCGGCACCGCATGGGCAGCCAGCAGGGTGGTCTTGACCCGAATGGGCAGTGCTTCCCCCAGTCGGCGGGCGACCCGCAGCATCTTGAGTTCATCTTCCAGGGTGAGGCCGTAGCCGGATTTGATCTCTACCGTGGTGACCCCTTCCCGGATCAGCGACTTGATCCTGGCAGCCGCCAGCGTGAACAACTGCTCCTCGCTGGCCTCACGGGTCGCACGTACAGTGCTGATGATGCCGCCGCCCTTGCGGGCGATTTCGGCATAAGGCACCCCCTGCTGGCGCAGCTCGAACTCTTCGGCGCGGCTGCCGGCAAAGATGAGGTGGGTGTGGCAATCGATGAGCCCCGGGGTTGCCAGCTTGCCCTTCATGTCCTGCCAGTGGGCAGGATAAGGGCCCTTGAGATCCTGCATGGGCACCAGAGCGTGGATCTTGCCTTCATGAACGCCGAGGGCGTGGGGTTCCAGCAGACCGTAGTCAGCCAGATCGGGGCGCAGGGTGGCGGGTGTCACGTTGAGCCAGACCCGCTCGCAGTTCAACAGTTCCTTGTTCATACCGACCTCTAAATGTATATACATTAACTTATATCCGATCTCTGTCAGGAAAGAAAGGATCAAGTTCACATCTTGATAACAGCGCTTTCATTAGAGTTTAAGCACAAAAAAGCCCACCATGAGGTGGGCTCTGTCAAAACTATATGTATATACAATTAACTGAGACTGGTCTTGGAACTCAGCTTGTAGCGGGAACCTGGCGAGAGCAGACGGGCATAGGAGACCAGATACCCTTCCGACCAGGTACGGCGGTGCAGCAACAGGCAGGGGGTATCGACCCGCACCTGCAGCAGACCGGCTTCACCGGCACTCGGCAACACGGCCTCTACCACATGCTCCATCTCGGAGAGAGGACAGACGTCCATCAGGTAGCGATTCGGGGTCTGTTGAGTGAAATCCTGCTCGCCATAACCGGGCAGACGCTCGGCATCGACGAAGCGCTCCTCCAGTTGCAGCGGCTCCCCATCGGCCTGATGGACGATGAGGCTGTGGAAGATGGCAGCACCGACTCTCAGCCCTAGCTGGACCGCTACCTTCTCGTCGGCGGCCTGGCGTTGCAACCGGATCACCCGGGCGCTGTACTGGCTGCCTCGCTCGGCGATCTCATCGGCTATGTTGCGAATGGCCAGCAAGGGCGACTCGGTACGCCTGTCCGCCACGAAGCTGCCGGAACCGGCGGTGCGTACCAGCCAGCCCTCGGCCACCAATTCGCGCAGTGCCTTGTTGACCGTCATGCGGCTCACGGCAAACTGCTCGCACAGGGCCGCCTCGGTCGGGATCCTGTCCCCCGCCTGATAGTGGCGTTCACGGATCCCGTCCAAGATGTGCTGCTTGATCTGAAGATAGAGGGCTGGCGCCAACGGCAGGCTCCTCAGCGACGGCGGTGGGGCGGACGCATGTCCGGCCAGGCGCGGTAAACATCGGGGATCTGATCCGGCCCGCTGACGCAGAGATCCAGATCGTGCAGCAGACCGTCCTTGATGCCATAGATCCAGCCGTGCACCGCCAGCTCCTGCCCCTTGCGCCAGGCGTTCTGGATGATGGTGGTGTGGCAGACGTTGGCAACCTGCTCGGCCACGTTCAGCTCGCACAGGTAATCGAAACGCTCGTGCTCATCTTCGATGGCATCCAGCTGTTCACGATACTTGAAGTAGACATCCTTGATGTTGCGCAGCCAGTTGTCGATGAGCCCCAGCTCCTGGTTCTGCATCGCCGCTTTGACGCCGCCGCAGCCATAGTGGCCGCAGATGATGATGTGCTTCACCTTGAGCACCTCGACCGCATATTGCAGCACCGAGAGGCAGTTGAAATCGGTGTGCACCACCAGATTGGCGACATTGCGGTGGACGAACACATCCCCCGGCAGCAAGCCCATCAGCTGGTTGGCGGGAACCCGGCTGTCGGAGCAACCGATCCAGAGGTATTCAGGGGCCTGCTGGGCGGAGAGGGTAGCGAAGAAATTCGGATCCTCGGCCTTGATCCGTTCCGCCCACTCGCGGTTGTTGGTAAACAGGTCGTTCAACAGTTTCACTATCTGCTCTCCCTACTGTGGCAGTGGCGGCAACATAACATAGACAAGGGTAACCAAGGCAAGGCCGACCAGATACTCGTGAAACAAAAACAGGGCCATCAGGCCCTGTTTTTGTGAGGGAGGCATCAGGCCCTGTTTTTGTGAGGGAGGCATCAGGCCTCCATGGCGTCTTTCAGCTTCTTGAGTGCGTTCTTCTCAAGCTGACGCACCCGCTCGGCGGAGACACCATAGGTGTCGGCCAGCTCCTGCAGAGTGGTCTTGCTGTCATCATCGAGCCAGCGGGCACGAATGATGTGCTGACTGCGCTCATCCAGAGTGGCAAGGGCCGAACTCAGGCGACGGGTCGCGTGATCGTCCCAGTTGTCGTTCTCAATGGTGGCCGCCAGATCGGAGGATTTGTCTTCCAGATAATGGACAGGGGCAAAGCCACCTTCGTCTTCATCATCACCGACCAGATCGAACGCCTGATCGTAGTTGCTCATGCGCGCTTCCATCTCGGTCACGTCGGTCGGGGAGACTCCCAACTCGGCGGCGACGGCCTGCACTTCGTCATGGCTGAACCAGCCCAGACGCTTCTTGGATTTGCGCAGGTTGAAGAAGAGCTTGCGCTGGGCCTTGGTGGTGGCCACTTTTACCATGCGCCAGTTGCGCAGCACATACTCGTGGATCTCGGCCTTGATCCAGTGCACGGCGAAGGAGACCAGTCGCACTCCGACGGTCGGGTCAAAGCGCTTGACCGCCTTCATCAGGCCGATGTTGCCTTCCTGAACCAGGTCAGCCTGGGGCAGACCGTATCCGGCATAACTCTTGGCGACGTGAACGACAAAACGCAGGTGCGACATGACCAGCTGACGGGCAGCCTCGAGATCGCCACCCTGCTGCAAACGCTCAGCCAGCTCACGCTCTTCCTCTGCGGTCAGCACAGGAATCGAATTTACTGCCTGGATATAGCCTTCCAGACTACCTTGCGGAATCAGAGCCATAGTGCGTTGCAATGAAGTTCCCATTTTTTACCTCTTTCTTTTCAATCGAACCAGTCTAACACCCTGAGAGGGTCTGTCTACTGACCGGATATCATTCTGCGGCCCACATCAAACACTGTGCCCAGTTTGAACTCGGGCTATCTTAGGCCGGCAGGATGAATCATGAATGAACAGTCAAAAAAAGGGGGTCACAATCAAGGACCCCCGAAAAGTAGCATGCTAAGTCCATTGTTGCGGAGCTCGCAACCTTCACATGCTTGCCAAGTCAGACGAGCAAGGCAGAGGGGCCACACCCGTATAAGTTCTTCAGCACTTGTAGACTGCTTATAAATCAGAAGGTTCACCGGATCCAGAGCAGATCCTGAAGATAGCTGTTAATCAGATTACTCCGAGAACAGTGGCCGAGCCAGAAACGGCAATTCTTTTACTTGATCCAGCTCTCAAAATCCAGCGCTTTGAAACGCTGATAAATTAATCAGGATGGTTCTATGTCGCGAATGTGGCGATGTACCGAGAACCAGGAGGCGATCAGCCCCAGCAAAGCCCCCAGCAAGACCAGATTGATCCCGTCTATCGCCCCCATGCCCACCAGCCGGAAATTGCTGTTGTAGAGCCCGGCCAGCTCCTTCACCACACCCTCGCTCCAGATCACCATGACTTCGGTCAACCACCAGGCCAGCATGCCGCCGATGACCCCGAACCAGATACCGGTATAAAGGAAGGGACGATGGATGAAGGCGTCAGTCGCCCCCACCAGCTTGAGCACTTCGATCTCGGAGCGCTGGTTGAGGATGTTCAGGCGCAGGGTATTGCCGACGATCAGCAGCACAGCCGAGAGCAACAGCACGGCGATGCCTGTGATGGTATGGCGCAGCAGGTTCATGATCCCCTGCAACCGGGTCAGCCACTGCAGATCCAGTTTGCCCTGCTCAACCCCGTCTTCGTTGTTAAGCTTGCCGAGCAGCTCGGCGGCCCCTTCCGGATTCTGCCAGCGGGGATCCGGAATGACGCTCAGCACGGGCGGCAAGGGGTTGCTGTCCAGATAGTCGAGGGCATCGCCGAAGCCGGAGATCTCGCGAAACTCTTTCAGCGCCTCCTCCCGGCTCATGTAGGTGACGGATTCCACCTCGGGATAGAGCAGGATCCGCTGCTTCATGTCGAGAATGCTCTGCTCTGGCAGATCCTTGCGCAGATAAAGAGAAATCTGGGAGCTGGTCTGCCAGCTGCCTTCCACCACTTCGGCGTTTTTCAGCAAGACGTGGAAGCAGGAGGGCAATGCCAGACTGACGCCGAGCACCGCCAGGGTCATCAGGGAGGCGAGCGGATTGCGCCACAACTCTCCCAGGCTGGCAAACGCCTGACGGACGTGATCGACCCCGTACATCATCAGACGGCGCAGCGGTGGCTGTTTATGGCGAACGATAGCCATCAGAGCTCTCCCCCGTGTCGAATATCGGCGACGTGATCCATCCACATGACCATCATCAGACGGCGCAGCGGCGGTTGTTTATGGCGAACAATAACCATCAGAGCTCCTCCCCCGCCGAATACATGCGGCCCGCCTTGAGGGTCAGGGTGCGGTAGCGCATACGGGCAATCAGCCCCAGATCATGGGTAGCAATGAGTACCGAGACCCCGAAGCGGTTGAACTCCTCGAACAGCCGCATGATATCCATGGAGAGCTGGGGATCCAGGTTGCCGGTCGGCTCATCCGCCAGCAGCAACGGCGGCTTGTTGACGATGGCACGGGCGATGCCGACACGCTGCTGCTCACCACCGGAGAGCATGCGCGGCTGGTAGCGCTCCTTGCCGAGCAAGCCCACCTTGTCCAGCGCCGCCGCAACCCGCTTGTTGATGTCTGCATGGCTGTAACCATCGATCACCAGCGGCAGGGCCACGTTGTCAAACACGGTTCTGTCCATCAGCAGGCGGTGATCCTGGAAGATCATGCCGATCTGGCGACGCACATAGGGGATATCCCCCCGCTTGATGTGGCTGACATCGTCGCCGTGAAAGAAGACACGGCCATCGGTCGGTCGCTCCATCACGCCAATAAGCTTCAAAAGGGTACTCTTGCCAGCCCCCGAGTGCCCGGTCAGGAAGGCCATCTCCCCTTTGTGCAGGTGAAAGCTGACCTTCTGCAACGCCTGATGGCCGCCGCTATATACCTTGCTGACCTTATCAAAACGAATCATAACGGATCCCTGACATTGACATGCCCCGACCTGAGTCGGGGCATGTGGCGCTTACTCCTCGCGACTGAAGAGTGCCTCGATAAAGTCGTTGGCGACGAAGGGGCGCAGATCGTCGATCCCCTCGCCCACCCCGATATAACGGATCGGGATCTGGAACTTGTCGGCCACCGCGAAAATGACGCCGCCCTTGGCGGTGCCATCCAGCTTGGTGAGGACGATACCGTCCAGACCCACGGCTTCGCTGAACAGCTTGGCCTGGCTCAGGGCGTTCTGACCGGTGCCTGCATCCAGCGTCAGCATGATCTCGTGAGGTGCTTCTTCATCCAGCTTCTTCATCACCCGCACCACTTTCTTGAGCTCTTCCATCAGATTGCTCTTGTTCTGCAGGCGACCGGCAGTATCGGCGATCAGCACGTCGGCACCGCGGGAACGGGCAGCCTCAATGGCGTCATAGATGACGGAGGCAGAATCGGCACCGGTATGCTGGGCGATCACGGGTATGTTGTTGCGCTGACCCCATACCTGCAGCTGCTCGACGGCAGCGGCACGGAAGGTATCGCCAGCGGCCAGCATGACGCTCTTGCCTTCGGCCTGGAACTGCTTGGCCAGCTTGCCGATGGTGGTGGTCTTGCCGACACCGTTCACCCCGACCATCAGGATCACATAGGGCTTCTTGCTGGTGTCGATCACCAGCGGCTGCTCGACCTGGGCCAGCATGGCGCCCATGTCCTGCTTGAGCAGGCCGTAGAGTGCCTCGGCATCCTTGAGTTGCTTGCGATCCGCATGCTGCACCAGGCCATCTATGATGCGACGGGTGGTATCGACCCCCAGATCGGCGGTCAGCAGCTGGGTTTCCAGCTCCTCAAACAGATCGTCATCGATCTTCTTGCCACTGAACAGACCGAAGAAACCGGAACCGATATTCTCTTTGGTACGCACCAGACTGCGCTTGAGACGGGCAAAGAAACCCTCCCGCTGCGGCTTGTCCTGAGTGTCATCATCCACCTTGGCAGCCAGCGGCAAGGCAGCCAGTGCGGCGGCTTCAGCCTCCATCTCGGCAACCAGGCGAAGAGCTTCCGCTCTCTGGGCATCTTTGGCGATACGAGCCTCTTCGGCGGCCTGGGCTTCGGCGGCAATACGAGCCGCTTCGGCAGCAACACGAGCAGCTTCTGCGGCCTGTGCTTCGGCAGCAAGACGAGCCGCTTCGGCGGCCTGCGCTTCGGCAGCAACACGAGCCGCTTCTGCGGCTTGCGCTTCGGCGGCAACACGAGCCGCTTCAGCGACTTGCGCTTCGGCAGCAACACGAGCCGCTTCTGCGGCTTGCGCCTCGGCGGCAATACGAGCCGCTTCGGCAGCAACACGGGCCGCTTCTGCAGCCTGCGCCTCGGCAGCAACACGGGCCACTTCGGCAGCCTGCACTTCGGCAGCAACACGGGCCGCTTCTGCAGCCTGTGCTTCGGCAGCAACACGGGCCGCTTCTGCGGCTTGCGCCTCGGCAGCAACACGAGCGGTCTCGACAGCCTGTGCCTCAACGCGCGCTTGCTCGATCAGCAATTCGTTGACGATGACGGGTTCCAGTTCGGAGGCACACTCCTCCACGACCAGCGGAGCCACGTCCAGCTCAGTGGGAGGGCAATCGTCATCATGAAGTGGAGCGCCAGCATGCAGGGCATCATTTTGTGCACTGGCCGGCAATTCATGCACCACGACCGGCGTAGTATCAGAAACGGGAGCGGGGGAAGCAGTGACCTCAGGCTCAGTGGTAACAGGGGTGGCTTGGGGTGTCTGTGGTTGGACAGCCTCAGCCTCTTCTTTCTTGCGGCCGAAACCCAGCCAGGAAAACAAACCTTTTGCCATCTAAAAAATACTCACTTCGTTGGCTGACTGCTAAGATAGCCGTCCCTCGGCGGGTCGGCATAAAAATGAACCGCCTTATACTACCACTTTATTTTCTGACGACGAAACGCGATGCCCAGAGTGAAACCCAGCCGTAACATCCCGAACAAGAGCCCGGCCCCGCAGGGGAAATCGGGCTTTGTAAGAATCATCAGCGGCCAGTGGAAGGGCCGCAAATTGCCGGTCAAGGATGTGGAAGGGCTCAGGCCCACCACGGATCGCGTCAAGGAGACCATCTTCAACTGGCTGGCTCCCCATGTGCGTGGCGTTCGCTGTCTCGATCTGTTTGCCGGCAGCGGCGGCCTGGGGCTGGAGGCGCTGTCGCGCTATGCCGAGCAGGTCACTCTGGTCGAGATGGACAAAGGTGCCGCCGACCAGATCAGAAAGAACCTGACCGCCCTTGGCAGCAGCAAGGGCCTGGTGATCCAGTCTGATGCCGTCAGTTGGCTGCAAGGCCCGGCCACCCCGTTCGACCTGGTGTTCCTGGATCCGCCGTTTCGGCGCGAGCTGCTGCCCCGGGTGTGCGATCTGCTGGAACAGCACGGCTGGCTGGCACCGGATGCTCTGATCTATCTGGAGCGGGAGAAAGAGATGGCCGACCTGACGTTGCCCGCCAGCTGGCAACTGCTCAAGAACAAGCAGGCCGGTCAAGTCTGCTATCAACTCTATCTGCGGGAGGTGAGCAATGAAGCGGATGTTTAATCTGTTGGCGATGGGGCTGACCCTGTTCTTCTGGTTCGGCGTGCTGGTCAGTCTGGTGGCTCCGCTACCCGGCAAGCTGAATGATCTTTTGCCGATATGCGGCCTGCTCATCGCCCTGGTCCACCTGGTGCAGGCCAGCATGGTCAAGTCTGCCTGCAAACCCTACTTCGTGGTCACCCGGCTCGAAGTAATACTGATACTGGTGTTCGGCGTCTTCGGCATGGCTGATATCCGCGCCCGACTCAAAGCCATCATAGAAGCCAAACAGCATGGCACAGATATCAACAGCGCCGACTGATGCCGGCACTGTCATGGTTCAGGAAGGAGTGCTGGTCACTCCTTCTCTTTTTTCCCCACACTGATACCCAGCTTGATCGACAACACGGCGAGCAGCAACAGCATCATGATGAGCGAGAAGAAATTGCTGCCAAGCTCGGGATACTGCACCTTGACCAGCGCCGCATGCCCGAACCCGCCGATGAAGAAGCAGAGCAGCATGCAAACCGGGGTATTGCCCTCCAGCGAGACATGGCGGTAGTGCTGATAAAGCTGATAAGCCGCCAGCACCAGGGCAATCATGGGAAAGAAGGAGAAGGGCACCGCAGGCTCGATCAGGGCCGACAAGGAAGCATCGCCACAAATACCAACGAGCAGGGCCAGCAGCAGGGGTTTCTTCGGGATCAGATTCTGGTCATGCATGGAGCTGTCCATCCTGTTGACTTAAGAAAGAGGTTCACGGCGCTTCTGGTTCTGAACTTCGGCGCCCATGGCGATCATGCGCAGCTGGCGTATGGTGCGATCTGACAGGGCCCGACACTCCTCGCTCGTCATGTCGAGCGCATCGGCACCGGCGCTGAAGACGATGGTCACCATGGCCTCGGCCTGGATGTAGGCCTCCTCCCGCGGAGCCCCCGAGGTCGCTTCAAGGTAGTCGGTCAGCTCGGCGATGAAGTGCTGGATCTCCCGTGCCACCGCCTGACGAAATGCAGCCGAGGTACCGGAACGCTCGCGCAGCAGCAGCCGGAAGATATTCGGGTTGTTCTCGACGAATTCCATGAAAGTCTGCACCGAGGTGCTGATGACACTGCCACCACCCGCAATGCGCTGGCGAGCCTGACGCATCAACTGGCGCAGGGTCAGGCCCCCTTCATCCACCAGCGTCAGGCCCAGCTCCTCCATGTCGCGAAAATGGCGATAGAAGGAGGTCGGTGCTATGCCGGCCTCCCGAGCCACTTCCCGCAAACTGAGGTTGGAAAAACTGCGATTGGCGCACAGTTGGCTGAACGCCGCATCGATCAGAGTACGCCGGGTTTTTTCTTTTTGTTGCGCGCGAATACCCACGAAAACAGTCACCTTCAGGTTATCGAGGCCAAATGATAACCCGAAGGCCGAGCCAGGATCAGGTTTGTCTCCTACTTTTTTACCATTGACCCGAATTCTTGCTACATGGAGAATGGCGCACAGCTGTTCGCTGAAAGGAACCGAGTGAGATGGAACGCCCACCTATCATCATGACCAACACCCTGCTGTTTGCCCTCTCCGGGCTGACCGCACTGATCGCCGTGCCCTGGTACGGTATGACCCATGGCTATGACCTCTGGCAATGGAGCTGCTTCCTGCTGCTGTTCTGTTACAGCGGCATCTCCATCACAGCCGGTTATCACCGCCTCTGGTCGCACAAGGCCTACAAGGCCCACCGGATCCTGCAGTGGATCTTCGCCATCGGCGGCGCCCTCGCCCTGCAGAACTCGGCCCTGCACTGGTCTTCCGACCATCGCCGTCACCATCGCCATGTGGATGACAACCTGAAGGATCCCTACAGCGCGGGTCGCGGCTTCTGGTATTCCCACATTGGCTGGATGCTGCGCGAGTACCAACGCGAGATCTATAACGATTACAGCAACGTGCGGGATCTGCAGAACAACCCCATCGTTGCCTTCCAACACAAGCACTATCTGGCGCTGACCCTGGCCACCAATCTGGGCATTCCGCTGCTGCTGGGGCTTGTCCACGACGATCTGCTCGGCATGCTGCTGCTGGCAGGGGTGCTGCGCATGGTGATGACCCACCACACCACCTTCTTCATCAACTCCCTGGCCCACATCTGGGGCAGTCAGCCATTTACTGACCGCAACACGGCACGGGACAACGGCATCCTGGCCTTCTTCACCTTCGGCGAGGGTTATCACAACTTCCACCACCTGTTCGAGAACGACTACCGTAACGGCATCCGCTGGTGGCAGTTCGATCCCACCAAGTGGCTGATCCGCAGCGCCTCCTGGTGCGGGCTGGCCCGGGATCTGAGGTCCTGCCCGGAAGAGCGGATCGAACAGGCAAGACTTGAGATGCAACTCAAGCGCGCCCAGGCCAAATTGCGCAAACGCGAAGACAGGGAGCTGTGGCAGGCGTTGCTGCAGGAGGAGTACGACAAACTGAGCCAGCAGTTGCAGCTCTACTATGCCAGCCGCAAATCCCTGCTGGAGCAGCGCAAACGCAAGGCGCTTGCCCGCTACGACAAGCTGAAACTGCAACTGGAATATCGCAACCTGCACGACGGCTTCGTTGCCAGCAAGCGCAACTGGAGTCGGTTGCTGGCGGGCATCGCCTGAGTTACAGGCCCCGCCACAGCACACAGAGACCGCCAACCGGCGGTCTTTTTATGGGCACAAACTTGGGGTCTGGCCATAAAAAATGGGGTGACATTTCCATGTCACCCCCTCGCAAATAGCATGTTCCATATTGGAGTCCGGTCCTGCCGGGTTCTGCCCTGTTTCTTGAGTTTCCGCTACCCATCCGAATCAGGTGCCTGCTGGAGCGATCCAACTGGCGGTTCCCTTCACGACCTTTTTCCACACGACGGGCGAGCCGCCGTGTTTGTCCTTGCGATTGAAATATTACGCACTTAAATAAAATAAAAAACCGTTTTATTCAGTCTGCCATGCAAGCGACAGTGCGCTACCAGGATTCCTACACAAGAACAATCTGATTAAAAACAATACGATAAGATAGAATATCGCCTTTGGATGGCAAACGTTATCCTCTAAGGCGCACAAGGCTTTACGAGATCTCGCACACGCTCACAACCAGCGCTGCAAGGGCAACCAGTCACTCATCTTCGCCAACAGCCGGCGCAGGGTTGAGTGAGGCGCAGCCACTGAATGAGCAGACAGCTGCTGCCAGTGCGTCAGCCACTGCTGCAGCTCGGCGCAGAGCGCTGGGCACTCGAGATGCAACATCAATTCGGTGTTGAGCATCAGGGATCGAGGATCCAGATTGAAGCTGCCAAGCAGCGCCTCCCCGTCCCCGATCAGGATCAACTTGGCATGCAGGCTGAGGGTATCCCCCTCCAGCTCGGACAGCGCTATCCCCTGCCGGATCATCCAGGGACGATGGCGCCGGTAAGCACCATACACCAGGGGTACATCCGTACTGGCCAGGGAGTTGGTGAGGATCTCGATATTCACCCCAGCCTGGCGCTGCTGCCTGAGCCGACGGCGCAACCCTCGGGTCAGGATCAGGTAAGGACTCACCAACTTCAGGGAGCCCGCGTTGTCAGCCAGCTTGCGCCAGAGCAGGGGCGCAGTGGTCGGTCGCGACACCAGCCCCTTGCCGGGTCGGTCGAACCACACCTCGGCCCGCCCCCGATGCCAGGTCAGGGAGACGGGATCGGCTTCGAACAGACTGGCAGGCAGGTCGTAGACCGCAGCTACGTGCGGATCTGTCATTGTGAGCAGGAAGTCGTTCACCACTGTCACCTCGGCCCGCTGCAGGGGACGGCGCAACAGACGGCGGATCGGGTGACTCCAGCGACTGCGCCAGAATTGGTCGAAGCCCTGTTCTGCCTGCTGGCAGACAGGGCCGCGGCAGGCGAGGTCCAGATCGACGAATCGGGGCGTACCGCCCAGCCCGAAATAGCGGTCACCTATGTTGCGGCCACCGATCACTGCCTGGCTGCCATCCACCAGCAGCAACTTGTTGTGCATGCGGTGATTGATGCGGCGAAAGCTGAGCAGCCCCTCCAGCAGCAGGGTCAGCGGGCGCCAGCCCCGCAACCAGAACGGATTGAACAGCCGCACTTCTATGCCGGGCTGACGCGCGACTATCTCCAGAAAACGGTTGTCACCGGCATAAAGGTCGTCAATGAGCAGCTGTACCCGCACCCCGCGCCGGGCTGCGTGCAGCAACTCGGACAGCAACAGCTTGCCGCTGCTGTCCTCTTCCCAGCTGTAGTACTGGGCCTGGATCCGGCTGCGGGCGTTACGGATCAGCTGGCAACGCACCTTGAGTGCCAGTTCGGGCTGGTCGATCAGTGCAAACTCACCCGGGATCATGGCGTCATCTGCTTGTCATGGAGGAATGGCATAACGCTGGCTACAGGCCTCGTTGGAATGTGGATAAAGGAATTTACCATGGAACTCAGTGATCGCCCTGCCATCAGCTATCGACCGCAAGCCAGCCAGCCGGATCCCTCCCCGACCGGCCAGCTGACACCCTGGTATCTGCAACACAGGGATCAGGGCTGGGAACCCTTTTCTTCTCCCGAGCAGCCCCACTAAAGATCCCCCTGACCGGTGGGGTGATCAGGGCCGGGCCGCCTCGATGGCGGCCGCCTTGCCCTCCAGCTGTGGCAGGCTGAAGCGATAGGCCACATAGTACTTGTAGATGGTACTGACGTAGTTGATGGGGCCCTGCCCCACCTCGTTAGCCACCAGCTGCTCCACGTTGCCAAACCAGACGTTGGGATCCAGCCCGGCGGCTTGCGCCTTGGCCCTGAGTGCCTGTACCCGGTTCGGTCCGGCATTATAGGCAGCCAGTGCAAACAGGTGGCGATTGAGCTGATCCAGCGCAGGATCGTTGAAATAGGTGTCCAGGATCAGCCGCAGATAGCGGCAAGCCGCCTCTACATTGCCCTCCAGACTGGCTAACCTGGCGCCACGTATGCCCACCTCGCTGCCGGTACTCGGCAACAGCTGCATGATCCCCACGGCCCCACGTACCGAGCGCGCGCCGGTATTGAGCCCAGACTCCTTGTAGGCCAGTGCCGCCAGCATCAGCCAGTCCAGTTGATACTTGTCGGCATACTGCTCAAGCACCTTGCGGATGGTCGAGAGCCGCCCCATGGGATCGGGCGCCAGAATATTGCTCATCTGGTCGCTGCGCACCAGCAACTGGCGCAATGTCATGTCGTTGTAGAGGGAGTGCTTGCCCGTATCGGCCAGGTAACCGTTGACCGCCTTGAGCAGCTCGGGGCTGTTTTTACGCAGAGCCCAGGCACTGCGGCCATTATCCCGCAGCGGGATCAGCTTGTGGGCCCTGAGGCCGCTGATCATCCCAAGCCAGATGCGCCCCTTGAAGCTGTCGGTCACTGTGAGGGGGATAATACCTGCCGCCACCATCTCCAGCAGATCCACATCCTGCAGATATTCGGGGACAGTCTCGATATAGATGGGGGGAAGCCCCAGCTCTCGAAACAACCAGTTGAGCTGGCGCAGACTCTCGTAATAACTGGAGCTGGCCCGCACCCAGACGCGCCGGCCGGAAAGCTGGGTGATACGGTTGAACGTCGGCAGAGCGTGCTGACTCACGATCCACTCTTCGATGGGGGTGATCACCGGATTGGAGAAGGCCACCTGCTCGCGCCGGGTCGGGGTCACCGTCATGTTGGCCGCCACCAGATCGCCACGCCCCTCTGTGAGGTAGTCCAGCAGCTTGTCCTGGCGCACCGGTATGTAGATGATCTTGAGCTTGATCTGCTCCCTGGCGAGGTAGGTCTGGTTCAGCCAGCGCTCGAAACCCTGCAGCTGATTGACCAGAATGCCATGCTGGGCGCCTTTATCGAGAAAAAAGAAACCCCGCTCATAGACCACCAGGGCCCTGAGTTCTTTCTTTTGCAGTATATGTTCGAGATCCCCGGGCTGGGGCAAGCGCTGTGGCTTGAGGTCCGCCGCCAGCAGAGGAAGACAGCAGAGGGCCAGCAGGCCCCAGATCCATCGCTGCATCATGATGTAATCGCCTTCTGTGGACCAGGTAGCACCGGACTGTTGGTCAGCAGGATAAGTCGTTATAGAAGGTGGGATTCACGGCAGAGATCTCGCCGCGTCATCATGTGTACGCCTTCTGTTGGCCGACTCCCGCCGGGCAAACCGTCTGTGGGATAACTAACTATAGAACGCAGACCCACAGCAGAAGGGTCAACACGGCAGGCGAACCCGCCGTGTCACTACCGGGCTCAGATAGAGCGGGCGCGCAGCTCGAAAATCAGCTTTTCGGCGGTGCAGGTGAATTGCAACCGGGCCTTCAGGATCACGCCGCTGGCACCCTGGCTCAGCTCGCTGCTGATCATGGCCTCGGCAGTCACCTGCTTGGCCAGCGCCTCATAGGCCGCCAGCTTGGCGCGGGCATCGGCTTCTGTTGCAGCTTCGATTACCAGCTCCATCAGATCGTCACCTTCACCAATGATGGTGCCGATCTCGGCAAAACAGCCGCAGCTGTCGCAGGTTTCGTTCAATTCAACTTTCTCGTCTACAGACATACTTCCACTCCTACTTATTTCGGATGATTGGCATCGTCACGCAAGGCGTTACGAAAATCCCTGATGGCGGTGCCCAGATCCTCACCGGCGCCGGCCAGGCGTTTGCTGCCAAACACCACGACCACCACCACGAGCAGGATCAACAAATGCCAGATATGAATTCCACCGAGTCCCATCGGGATACTCCTGACTGATAGATACGCTTTGTTTGTATCAAAAGAAGGCGCAAGGATTGTTGGGCAAAATCAAGACAGGTGCAAGTTTGCAAATAAATCACCAAAAAAATACGGCGACCCAGGGTCGCCGTATGAATTGATGCTACTTGTCCCCTCAACCGCTACATCCTGTACCAGCCGCCATGAAGGCGAGAGACGAACCGAGCATAGGGTCGCCAAGATATGAAAACAAATGGTATAAATTCATCTAAGAATTGAAAAGGATTCATATCATGTTGTTGGAACAGCTGGGGCGTATCGACCTCAATCTATTGATTATCCTGCAAGTTTTACTGGAAGAGCGGAATGGTAGCCGGGCCGCCCGTCGCCTGCATCTGAGCCAGTCTGCCGTCAGCAAGGCCCTGGGTCGCCTGCGGGAGACCTTCGATGATCCCCTGTTCGTGCGCTCCGCCTACGGGCTGGAACCCACGGCCCGCGCTCTGGTGCTGCAACAGCAACTACAACCCATACTGCTGTCCCTGGACAACCTGATCCAGCCGCCGGATTTCGATCCAGCCAGCACAGAGCGGGAGTTTGTGATCGCCAGCATGGACAGCGCCTTCACCCTGTTTGCCCCGCTCTATTTGAGCGAGCTGAAACGCCAGGCACCGGGCATACGGCTGCGCTACGAGGAGTGGACCGAGAACAGCCTGACCGAGATGAGCCAGGGTCAGGTGGATATTGCCTTCACGGTGCGGGAGAACTGCATCAGCTCGGACTTTCGGCTCGATACCCTGCCCAACGCCATCTGCCAGCGGCTGCTCGCCATCGATGATCTCACCTGTCTGGTGCAGCACGATCACCCTGCCCTGCACGAACCCGAATGGGACCTCGCCCGCTACCTGGCCTATCCCCATGTGCAGACCTATTGCGAGGGACGGGATCGCTGGATGCTGGATCACAAGCTGGCGGGGATGGAGCTCTACCGCCGGATTGAGGCAACCGTGCCCTCGTTCGAGGCCGCGCTGCGAATGGGCATGCACTCGGACATGATAGTGACCCTATCCAGGCTCTATGCACGCCACGCCACCCAGGTCTATCCGCTGGTGCCGCTGCCGCTGCCCATTGCACTCGACAGCATCTCCCACCTGCTCATCTGGCATCAGCGCCACGAAGAGGACCCGGGCCACCGCTGGTTACGGGAGACACTGCTCGCCCTCATCATGAGCAAGCTGGAACCCTCGGCAACCGAGCCGTCCTGACTATCAGCACCGAGTAAGAGAACGCCCAGCTTTCCTCATCATGAGTGAGCCGGATACCGCCGCCAACGACTGGCCTGATTATCAGTGTTGGCGAGGGGAGAGCCTGACCGTCAGCCCTGACCCGTCACCGCCAGATAGTGGTGGACACCGTCCAGCAGCATCTGCACCGCAATCATCACCAGCAGCATGCCCATCAACCGTTCCACGGCTGTGAGTCCTCGCTCACCCAGCAGCTTGTTGAATACCTCGTAGAACATCAGGATCACAGCGCTGGCACCCCAGGCCATCAACAGCGCCAGCGACCAATCCGTCATCCGGGTCGGCTCCTGGTTTGCCAGCAACAACAGGGAGGCAAGAATGGAAGGACCGGCAATCATGGGGATGGCCATGGGCACCAGGAAGGGCTCCTCGCCCGCCGCCAGCCCGGTCACCCCACCCTCGCTCGGGAAGATCATCTTGATGGCGATGAGAAACAATATGATGCCGCCTGCGATACTCACCGCTTCCTGGCGCAAATTGAGGAAATTGAGGATCTGCTGACCGGCAAACAGGAAGGCCATCATGATGGCCAGCGAAAACAACAGCTCCCGCATCATCACCTTGCGCCGTCGCTTGGGATCGATATGACGCAGGATCGACAGGAAGACCGGCAGGTTACCCAGCGGATCCATGATCAGAAACAACATGACGGCAGCGGAGAAAGTGTCCATACGATTCCAGGGCAATGCCCGGGCCAAGCCTTCGGCAGAGAAAAACAGGAGGAAATACTAACAAAGGGACAGTGATTCGGCGAGCACCAAGGACGTGCCCGCCGTGAAGGTCAACCGTGGTTGCAGATCTTGTCGGCGTGGGTCTGGAAACCCTGCGCTGATTCGATGAACTTGCCGCGCTGTGCCAGGAAGGCGATCAGCGCCTCGGCATCCATCTCGCTCGCGCTGCAGGTATGAAAACGGGCATCGGCACCGAAGTGCGCATCGATCGCCTGCTTGAGGCTGGCACGGGTAAATTGCCCCCCTTGTGCCAGCATCATCTCCATCACCTCGTGACCGTGTACCGATTGAGTCATAGCAAACCTCATTAATAAACATATTTAATGCCTATTAAATCCTGCGCCGAAGGGGGTGACCTTGATATAGGCCAATAAATTGCCGATTTCCCTCATAGCAAGCTGGTCGTGAGTACCGCTTTGTCGATAATGTGGCAACCTGACAAGGGGATGGCTACACTAACGCCCCTTTTTGCCATCGCAGACAGAATATAAGGACATTGGCGTCATGCTGTTCCATGGATTGGCTTTCAAGCCCTGGCGGATCTGGACCCGCCGTCCCCTCTGGTTGAAGACCCTGATCGGCATGTTGACGGGGATCGGGCTGGGACTCGGCTTCAGTGAACAGGCGTTGCAGCTCAAGCCCCTTGGCGTCCTGTTCGTCAACACCATACAGATGCTGATGGTGCCACTCATCTTCTGTTCTGTCATCGCCGGCCTGACCTCCCTGCTCAAGGGCAAGAGCCTGGATCGGATCGGCAGCAAGGCTATAGGCCTCTATCTCTTTTCCACCGCCATTGCCATCTGCATCGGTCTGATGATGGGCTGGCTGCTGGAACCCGGCATGGGCGCCAACATGGGGCCCTATGAGCGGGTCGGTATGGCGGAACAGCCAACCCTGGCCAGCGTGTTGAGCCATCTGGTACCACGCAACCCTGTGCAGGCCATGGTGGATGGCAAGATACTGCAGGTGATCGTTTTTGCGGTCGCCCTCGCCCTCGCCCTCAACGCCACAGGCCGACGCGGTCGCCCCGCCATCCTCTTCTTTACCTCGCTGGCAGAGGGAATGTTCAAGCTGACCCAGATGGTCATGGCGCTGGCGCCCTACGGCGTCTGCGCCCTGATGGCCTGGATGACGGGTAAATACGGGGTGAGTCTGCTCTTGCCGCTGCTCAAGGTAATCGGCGCCGTCTATCTCGGCTGCCTGCTCCATGTGCTTGGCGTCTATAGCAGCCTGCTCATCCTGCTGGCGCGGCTCAACCCGCTGCACTACTTCAAGAGCATCGTCGATGCCCAGGCCGTGGCCTTCACCAGCAGCTCCAGCAGCAGTACACTGCCCATCAGTCTGGCCTGCGCCGAGAAGCGGCTCGGGGTCTCCCCCGCCATCACCGCCAAGGTACTGCCCATCGGCGCCACCATCAATATGGACGGCACCGCCCTCTACCAGGGAGTCACAGCCCTGTTCGTGGCCCAGGCATTTGGCGTGGATCTGCACATGGTGGATTACCTGACCATCATCAGCATCGCCACCCTGGCCAGTATCGGTACCGCAGGCACACCGGGCACAGGGCTCATGTTGCTGACCCTGACGCTCACTGCGGTAGGGTTGCCGCTGGAAGGGGTAGCCCTCATCGCCGGGATCGACAGGATCCTCGACATGGCGCGTACCACGGTCAACGTGTCCGGCGATATTCTGGTGTCCGTGCTGATTGCTCGCAGCGAGAAGGAGCTGGATCTGGCGACCTATCACGACGCCAGCGCAGGAGATGATATCGACTTCACCCTGCGCTGAGGCAGGGTGAGGGATTAACTATCGTGGGGATCGTGATGACAGCGCCAGCAGACCTCAAAGTTGGCGCCGTTCTCCTCCCCGCACTGACCGCAGAGCCAGCCATTGCCCTGGCGCTGCTGATAACGTTCGATGACCCGTCCTGCCTTGCTGCGGTCCTGCTCGCGCACCATCAGGGTCACCTGCAACAGATCCACCGGCAGCTCGCCCAGCGCCCCCGACAGGGCCTCGCCGTTGAGTCGCACCAGTACCCCTTCCACTTCCAGTGCCCCTTTCAGGGCATGGGCCTCCAGCGAATGGGAAGCCCGATAAAGATTGATCCATTGATCCATGCCTTCCCCCTGCAACCGCTTGTTGATGCCATGTCTAGCTGGCACCATGCCCCTCTTCCATCCTCGGGATCGAACCTGGATCCCAGGATCCACGACTTCCCCTGACCTGTCTGTCACAGCAAGTTGTCTATCCCGTAATCGGCCCCCTGCGCCACCATAAAATCGATAAAGGCCCGCAACTTGCGCGGCATCAGCCGCCGCTCCGGGAACAACAGATAAATCGGCACCTTGGGCTGCTGCCACTCGGGCAGCAGGGGCACCAGGGCGCCGCTGGCAAGCTCCTCATGGCAAAGCATGGCGGGCAGGGAGGCGAGCCCGAGCCCCGCCTTCGCGGCCTCTCTGGCACAGGTTATATTATTAACCCTAAAGCGGGAGGGAGGGTCAACCAGCACCTCTCTTCCATCCAGCTCGAAGCACCAGTGCGAAGCCAGAAACCCGCTGCTCACCGCCACCCTTTCATGGCGCACCAGATCCTCGGGATGAGTGATGGCCGGACTGCGGGCCAGATAATCCGGGCTGGCACACAGCAGCCGCTCAGTGCTCCACAGCCGCCGCGCCGCCAGGTTGGAATCGCTCATGTCGCCGATGCGCACTATGGCATCCAGCCCCTCATTGATGGGATCCACTATGCGATTGGTCAGCTCCAGCTCAACCTGCAGCCCCGGATAAACTTGCAGAAATTTGGCCACCAGCCGACCCACCACCAGCTGCCCCGTCTCGATGGGTACCGCCAGCTTGAGAATGCCGGTCACCTCCTGCTGGCTGGCGCTCACCATCAGCTCGGCCTGAGCCAGCTCATCCACTGCCTTGCTGCAGCGCAGATAGTATTGCTCACCGGCCTCGGTCAGGGTGAGCTGACGGGTTGAGCGGTAAAGCAATCGTACGCCGAGGCGCTGCTCCAGCTCTGCGATACGGCGACTCACGGTCGCCTTGGTCATGCCCAGATCCCGGGCAGCCCCAGTAAAGGAACCCTTGTCGACGATCCGCACCAGGATCAAGGCAGCGTTCAGATCCATTGTTGCACCAGTGAAACTGTATATCTCATTAATGGATACTAATCGAAACAGTTGACCAGTGTTAGCCTGCGCTGCTTAAGTTCAGGAATCCCCAAAATGAGCCAACACAAGAAAATCCCCCTGCTGGCCGCCATGGTGCTGGCCCTGCTCGGCCTGCTGTTCGCCGGTTACTGGTATCTGCATGGCCGCTATTTCGAGAGTACCGACAACGCCTACCTGCAGAGCGAAGTGACCGGGATCGGATCCAAGCTGCCCGGCTACATCAGTGAGGTGCTGGTCACCGACAACCAGGCGGTGAAGGCCGGTCAGCTGATCGCCCGACTGGACGATCGGGAGTACAAGACCAGGGTGGCCGAGGCCGAGGCCGACCTGCACCTCAATCAGGCGACCGCCGAGAATCTGGCCGCGACCCGGACCCAGCAACTGAGCCTGATCCGTCAGGCCGAGGCCAAGGTCGCCTCCGCCAATGCCGAGCAGGTGCGTGCCAGACAACAGGTGCAAAGGGTCAGCCAGCTCAACCAGCGCCATTACAGCTCGCAAGACAGCCTGGATGAAGTGCGGGCCGGACTGCAGGTCAATCAGGCGCAGGAACAGGAAGCCAGGGCCGCCCTGCAGGCCGCCCGTGAACGCCTGCTGGTGCTGGATGCCGAGGCCAAGCAGAATCAGGCCAGGCTCGCATTGAGCGAGGCGCAGCTGGAACAGGCCAGGCTGGAGCTGAGCTACACCGAGCTGCACGCACCGGCTGACGGCATCATAGGAAAACGCAGCCTGCGGGCAGGGCTCTACGTTCAGTCCGGCATGCAGGTCGCCAGTCTGGTGCCGCTGCAACAGGTGTGGGTCGAGGCCAATTTCAAGGAGACCCAGCTGCACCATATGCAACCGGGCCAGAAGGTCAAAGTGATCCTTGACGCCTATCCGGATCAACCGGTCGAGGGGATCATCGACAGCCTGGCCCCCGCCACCGGCGCCAGGTTCGCCCTGCTGCCACCGGAGAATGCCACTGGCAACTTCACCAAGATAGTGCAGCGGGTACCGGTCAAGATCCGCATCCCCGAGCCGGGTACCCTGGCAGGCAAGCTGCTGCCGGGCCTCTCCACCGAGGTGATAGTGGATACCCGTGATCCTGCCGCCCTGGTGGCAGCCAACTGATGGAACCCATTCCACGTCGCAACTGGATCGCCGTCATGGGGGGCCTCATTGGCGCCTTCATGGCCATCCTCGACATCCAGATCACCAACGCCTCCCTGAAGGATATTCAGGGGGCCCTGTCGGCCACCCTGAGCGAGAGCTCCTGGATCTCCACCTCCTATCTGGTGGCGGAGATGATCGCCATTCCCCTGAGCGGCTGGCTGAGTCGGGGTCTGAGCGTGCGTCGTTACCTGTTGTGGACCACGGGGGCCTTTATCGTCGCCTCCGTGCTCTGCTCGTTCAGCTGGAACCTCACCAGCATGATCGTCTTCCGGGCACTGCAGGGTTTCACCGGCGGGGCACTGATCCCCATGGCCTTCTCCCTCATTGTCAGCCTGCTGCCACTGCACAAGCGAGCGACCGGCATGGCACTGTTCGGCCTCTGTGCCACCTTCGCTCCCGCCATAGGTCCGACTCTGGGTGGCTGGCTGACGGAGCAGCTCTCCTGGCACTACATCTTCTATCTGAACGTACCGCCCGGCCTGCTGGTGATGGCCATGCTGGCCCATGGTCTGGACAAGAAGCCGGTCGACTGGACCGTGATCAAGCAGGTGGATCTCATCGGCATCATCACAATGGCGATGGGTCTGGGTCTGCTGGAAGTGGTGCTGGAAGAGGGCAACAGAGAGGACTGGTTTGGCTCGAGCTTCATAGTGCGGCTCACCGTCATCTCTGTGGTGGCCCTGGTGTTCTTCGTCATCAGCCAGCTGCTCAGACGCCATCCGCTGGTCAACCTGCGGCTGCTGCACAACCCGCGCTTCGCGCTGGCCTGCTTCGCCTATCTGGTGCTCGGCATGGCGCTGATGGGCTCCATCTATGTGCTACCGCTCTACATGGCGCAGATCCACAACTACAACGCGCTGGAAATCGGTGAGGTGCTGATGTGGATGGGACTGCCCCAACTGCTGGTGTTGCCGCTGGTGCCCAAGCTGACCCACAAGATAGACCCGCGCTATCTGGTGAGCTTCGGTTTTCTGGTATTTGCCATCAGCTGCTTCATGAACATGAACATGAGTGCCGACTACGCCGGCCCCCAGCTTATCCAGTCGCTGATAGTGCGCGCGCTGGGCCAGCCCTTCATCATGGTGCCGCTATCTCTGGTGGCGACAGCCAGCCTGAGTCACGACGAGATCCCCTCCTCCTCGACCCTGCTCAACGTGCTGCGCAACCTGGGGGGTGCCTTTGGCATCGCCATCATAGCGACCCTGATCGACAACGACACCCGCGTCCATGTCAGCCAGATCAGCAGCACCCTGGCCGCCAGCAGCATAGAGGGGCAGAGCTACCTATTGCAGCTGGCCCGGAGCATGATGGCGCAGGGCTCGGGACCCGAGCTGGCCCAACAGCAGGCCCAGGCCATGCTGTCGAACACCATCAGCCGCGAGGCTGCCATCATGGCTTACAACCAGGTGTTCTACGTGATGGGGATCTTCCTGCTCATTGCCAGCGCCCTGATGCTGCTGCTCAAGCAGCCAGCCCCCAGAGCGGCCGATGCCGAGCCACTCGAGGCATAGCAGAGGCGTAAAAACAGACACAAAAAATGGGCCAACAGGCCCATTTTTCTTGCTGGTGATCAGCTGCCCGTCAGCGAACCTGAGGGATCAGGTGCAAGTGACGAAAGAGACCGGCTCTTCTTCACCCCGCCAGGGAGGCTGCGATCAGAAACTGGGCCGCGAAGTAGCTGCTCATGATCCAGGCCGTGGCGTGAGGAAAGGGACGCCGGAACCTGTCCAGCGCCAGCATGCTGTCGGAAAAGAGGAACATCAGTGCCCCCACCAGGGCGGCGGCACTGCCCGCGGTCAAGGAGGCGTGCCAGGCACCGGCGGCCACCCAGGCCATGCCGATGATCACCAGCATGTAACAGAAGACGGGGATCTTCATCTCCCCCAACCGGCCCCACAGCAGGCCGAACACCATGCCTGCCACCAGCAGCAGCAAGAGGCCATCCACCAGGTTCAACACCAGGGGTCCCTGGGCAAAGCCGACTATGTAGCAGAGGTGTGCGACAAAAAATGCCGCCAGTCCCTGAATGAAGCGATCCCTTGGCAACATCAGCAGTACGTCACCGGCCAGCGACAGGCAGAGCCCGAGCAGGATCCAGGCGTGTGAGCCGTCATGGTCATCGCTCTGATAGCCAAACGCCAGCGCTATGATGAACAACATGGTCAGCGGCTTGCTGATATAGAACTGACGGGAGTCTGAGCCGTAGGCCGCACGAATGTGCCACCAGCCCGATGCGATGATCAAGAAACTCAATAACATGCCCTGCTCCTCACGTGTTGCTCGCAGTCATACGGCAACATCTTCTGACTGGCAGCAGAGTAGCAAATTCCCTCGGCCAGTGGCAGGGGAGCTCAGCAAATGAGCAGTCTACGCCTAAAGTCTAATTGCCCGCCGGCCCAGGTCAGGGCATAAGGAAGGGTCTGGAGGATCACCATGGAAGACGAAATGAAAAACTATCTGCCCGCTATCGATATCATGATGTGCCATCTGGGGATCAGCTTCGAGCAGGCCTGCGAACAGCTTGGTCTCAGTCCGCAAGAACAGCAGGCGCTGGATCAGCTGCAGCAGCAGGCTCAGTCAAACTAGCCCTGTCGCATGAGCCACAGGCTTCGAGCAAGCGGCAAGACCCGGCTTGGGATATAAAAACGGCGCCTTGATGGCGCCGTTTTTATTGGCATTTTATTGGCGAACCACACGTCGCCGTTGCAGCCAGACGATCAGCCCAAACAGCAGGAAGCCCGGGAACCAAATCAGCTCCTTTGGCCAGCGCTCGGTGGGAGCCTTGACGGAGAGGATCTCCTGATCAAACTCCAGCCCCATGGTGGCGGCCGGGCTGCCAAAGGCCACACTGTCGATCAGGGTCTTGCCATCCTGCTCATAGATCGTCAGTCCCAGGTTCGCCAACCGCTCGTCGCCATTTGCACCATCCGGCACTGCGACCAGCAGGGTGGATTGACGGGGCTTGCCTACCATATCCTCACCCTTGAGCCGCAACCTTAATGTGCTCTGCGCTTCTACCTCCCCCATGGTCTGGGCAAGCTGGGCTGGCGGTGTACTGCGATAAGGATCGTGCACCATGTCCATCCAGAACCCCGGACGGAACAGGGTGAAAGCCACCAGCAGCAGCAAGACGCTCTCGTACCAGCGGTTCTTCACCAGGAACCAGCCCTGGGTCGCGGCGGCAAAGATCAACATGGCGATGGTCGCGACTATGAAGATCAGCACACCGTGGGCAAAGTCCACGTCGATCAGCAGCAGATCCGTGTTGAAGATGAACAGGAAGGGCAGTGCCGCGGTGCGCAGACTGTAGTAGAAAGCCGTGATACCGGTTTTGATGGGATCGCCCTTGGAGACGGCAGCCGCCGCAAACGAGGCCAGACCCACAGGTGGCGTTACATCCGCCATGATGCCGAAGTAGAACACGAACAGATGCACGGCTATGAGCGGCACTATCAGACCGTTCTGCTGGCCAAGCGTCACCACCACCGGCGCCAGCAAGCTGGATACCACTATGTAGTTGGCGGTGGTGGGCAACCCCATGCCGAGGATCAGGCTCAGCAGGGCGGTGAGCAGCAGCATCAGCAGCAGATTGCCCATGGAGAGGAATTCCACCAGATCCGCCAGCACCAGGCCAACCCCGGTCTGGGAGACGGCACCGACTATGATCCCCGCCGTGGCGGTGGCAATGCCGATGCCGATCATGTTGCGGGCACCGGCGACCAGCCCTTCCCGCAGATCCACCATGCCATCGAGCAGCGAGCCGTAGTCATGCTTGCCATCGGTACGCAGCCAGTTGAGCAGCGGCCGCTGGGTCAGCAAAATGATGACCAGCATGACGGTGCCCCAGAAGGCCGACAGGCCCGGCGAGAGGCGCTCCACCATCAGACACCACACCAGTACCACCACGGGCAGCAGGAAGTGCAGGCCGGAAAGCAGCACGACGCGGGTGTTGGGCAACGTGATCAGCGGCTTGTCGGGATCCTCCGCCGCCAGCGGTTCATTGCTGGCCGCAATCTTGAGCAGGCCCACATAGGTGGCAGCCAGCAGCAGCGAAATGCCCGGCAGCGCATAGTCACCCAGCACGGGTTTGAGCCAACCCAGGCCGTAGTAGACCGCCAGCGACAGGCCGCTGATGAGGGCGGCGCCGAAGGCGAAGCCGGTCAGCCGACGCAGCCAGGGTTTAGGCTGATGGTTGCCGATGGGCTCCATGCCCAGCTTGAGCGCCTCCAGATGGACGATATAGAGCAGCGCTATATAGGAGATGGTCGCCGGCAGGAAGGCATGCTTGATGATCTCGACGTAGGGGATGCCCACATACTCCACCATCAGGAAGGCCGCAGCTCCCATCACGGGAGGCATGATCTGGCCGTTGACCGAGGAGGCTACCTCGACTGCGCCAGCCTTCTCTGAACTGAAGCCCACCTTCTTCATCATGGGGATGGTAAAGGTGCCCGTGGTGACCACGTTGGCGATGGACGAACCCGAGATGAGACCGGTCAGGGCGGAGGCCACCACAGCTGCCTTGGCCGGACCGCCGCGCAGATGACCGAGCAGGCTGAAGGCGAGCTGGATAAAGTAGTGACCGGCACCGGCCCGCTCCAGCAGGGCACCAAACAGCACAAACAGGAACACGAAGCTGGTCGACACACCGAGGGCTATGCCAAACACTCCTTCCGTGGTGATCCACTGGTGGTTGGCCAGGGCAGTGAAGCTCACGCCGCGGTGAGCCAGCAGACCCGGCATCCAGGGGCCAGCCAGGCTGTATACGAGGAACAGCAGGGCGATGACCGCCAGGGCAGGGCCCAGGGCCCGCCGTGCCGCTTCCAGCAGCAACGGAATGCCGATGCAGGCCGTGATCAGATCCGAGGTGGTGAGGCTGCCAGGACGCAGGGCCAGCGCTTCATACATCACGAACAGATAAGAAGCCGCTCCGGCAGCAATCAGCCCCAGCGCCATGTCGCTGAGCGGCACTCGATCCCGGGGTGAACTACGAAACGCCGGAAACACCAGATAGGCCAGCAACAGGGCAAAGGTGAGGTGAATGGCGCGGGTCTCGGTATCATTGAGCACGCCAAAACCCAGCATGAAGGGCAGTGGCGAGGCGATCCAGAGCTGGAACAGGGACCAGGCCAGCGCCAGGGCGGTAATGAGCCAGCCCATGAGGCCAAGCGGCAGACGAGCGCCCACATCCTGGGCGATCAGTTCCTCGGTAGAGAGTTGTTTATCTTGCATAGGGTTAACTTGTGCCAACGAGTACAACAAAAACGACACCCGCCGCCACAAACAGCGCAGCCAACGGGTGTCGAGGGAGTGACAAAGGCCCTTGGGCCCTCAATCAGAGCCAGCCGCGCTCTTTGTAGTAGCGAGCAGCCCCTTCATGCAGCGGTGCAGAGAGCCCTACCTTGATCATGTCGGCCTCTTTCAGGTCGGCAAAGGCAGGGTGCAGGCGCTTGAAGCGATCCAGGTTGTCAAAGACAGACTTCACCAGCTGATAGACCACTTCCGGATCGGCCTTGGCACTGGTGGAGAGCACAGCCTTGCCACCGATGGACGGGGTCGGCTGGTCGCTGCCCTTGTAGAGGCCACCCGGGATCTCGGCCTTGGTGTAGTAGCTCTTCTCTGCCAACAGCTTGTCGATAGCCTCGCCGGTCACCGGCACCAGCACGGCATCCGTGGTGGTGGAGGCTTCCTGGATGGCACCGTTCGGGTGACCAACGAAGTAGCTCATGGCATCGATGTTGTTGTCACCCAGTGCAGAAGCCTGCTCTGCCGGTTTCAGCTCGGAAACCAGAGCGAAGTCACCCTTCTTCCAGCCCTTGACCGTCATGATCTCTTCCATGGTGTCACGCTGACCCGAGCCCGGGTTGCCGATGTTGACGCGCTTGCCCTTCAGATCGTCAAAGCTGGCGATCTTGGCATCGCGACGAGCCAGAATGGTGAACACCTCGCTCTGCAGGGAGAAGACGGCACGGATATCATCCATGGCCCCTTCGGTCTGGAAAGGGGGCAGCCCTTTCATCGCCTTGAACTGGTGGTCAGACTGCATGATGCCGAAGTTGAATTCACCGCTGCGGATGCCGTTGACGTTGGCAACACCGCCACCACTGGCTGGCGCGTTGCACTTGATCTGGTGATCGGCAGCGCCGCGATTGAGGAAACGACAGATAGACTGGCCTGCCACATAGTAGACGCCAGTCTGGCCGCCAGTGCCTATGGTCACGAAGCGCTCCTGCGCCTGTACCTGGCCGCCAAACGAAACACCGACCAGAGCCGCCGACAGGGCGCACGCCAAGGATAATCCTTTCATGTTTTCCATCCTTTTCATTGATTTATCTCATCCGATTCCCGGATGAATGTACGACAACACCCTGTTCTGCGCTGGGCTTGCCTAACTTGCCTCATGCAAGAAAAGGGTTGGGCTGCGATGCCTTTTCCAAAAAATCACCCTCATCCTGCGGTGAGTCAACCGGCCTCGTGCCAGTTGAAGATAATTTGGCCCCTGAGGGGCCAAAGAAAAAGTTATAAGCACTCCGATTAAGCACATTAAGCCAACACAAATCAAACAAAATGGCAAAATCCCGGAATTAAATCTCGAAAATTATGACGCTGATCATTCATTTTCCTACCAAAGATTAATTCCATCTGCTACCTGATGGAAGCAATAAAAAGCGATGGCGGATTCTTTTGTGGCCCTTGCAGGGCAAGGGCCTGTGTCATCTTGTCTCAGCTGCCGGCTTGGGCCAGATCCAGAATAAACGCGAATTCCAGCGCTATGTCTTCGTACGCCTTGAAGCGACCGGATTTGCCACCGTGGCCAGCATCCATGTCGGTATTCAGCAACAACTTGTTATCATCCGTCTTCATCTCGCGCAGCTTGGCGACCCACTTGGCAGGTTCCCAATACTGTACCTGGGAGTCGTGCAGACCCGTGGTGACCAGCAGATTGGGATAGGCCTGTGCCTTGACCTGATCGTAAGGGCTATAAGCCTTCATGTAGTCGTAGTAACGCTTCTGGTTCGGGTTGCCCCACTCGTCGTACTCCCCCGTGGTGAGGGGGATCGACTCATCCAGCATGGTAGTGACCACATCCACGAACGGCACCTGCGCCACCACGCCGCGATAAAGCTGGGGAGCCTGGTTGATGACGGCCCCCATCAGCAGGCCACCGGCACTGCCGCCCATGGCATAGACCTGATCTTTGGCGCCATACCCTTGCGCCACCAGCGCCTCGGTGACGTCGATGAAGTCGTTGAAGGTATTCTGTTTTTTCAGCAGCTTGCCATCTTCATACCAGTGACGGCCCAGCTCCTCGCCACCCCGGATATGGGCGATGGCATAGACGAAGCCTCTGTCCAGCAAGCTCAGACGGGCGGTGCTGAAGTCGGGATCCATGCTGGCACCGTAAGAGCCGTAGCCGTACACCAGCAGCGGGTTGTGGCCGTTTTTCTTGAACTTGTCCTTGCGATAGACCAGTGACACCGGCACGGACACGCCGTCACGGGCCGTGATCCAGAGTCTCTCGCTGGCATACAGTTGTGCTTTGAAGCCCGCCACCGGCTGCTGCTTGAGCAGGGTGCGCTTGCCGCTCGCCAGATCCAGCTCGTAGGTGGAGGAGGGCGTAGTCATGGAGGAGTAGCCATAGCGCAGGGCGCTGGTATCCGGCTCCGGATTGTAGGCAAGCCAGGTGACATAGGCGGGATCGTCGAAGGCGATCTCCTTCTCCTCGCCGCTCTGCCAGTTGATCTGGCGCAGCCGGGTCAGGCCCTGGTTGCGCTCCTCCAGCACCAGCCACTCCTTGAACAGGGCATAGCTCTCCAGCAGTACGTCCGGGTTGGGGGCTATCACAGATTTCCAGCGATCGACCGGGCTCTCTTTGGTCTCGTACAAGCCAAAATTCTTGCCGTCCTTGTTGGAACGCACATAGAAGCGGCCACGGTAGTGATCCAGGCTGTATTCGTGATCCACCTGACGGGGCAGGAACAGACGCGGCGCCTGGGTCGGCACGTTGGCGTCGATGAGACGCGCCTCGCCCGTTGTGGTGCTGGAAAGGGCGATGACGATAAAGTCTTCCGAGGTGGTGGCATAGAGGCTGACGTAGAAGGTGTCGTCTTTTTCCTCATACACCAGGGTGTCTTTCGCCGGATCCGAGCCAAGCTCGTGGCGATAGACCTGATAAGGGAGCAGTGTCTTGGGATGCTTGCGCACGTAGAACACCGTCTTGCTGTCGTTGGCCCATACCAGGTTGCCGGAGGTATTTTCCAACTTGTCGCCGGCCCACTGGCCACTCTCCAGATCGAGGAACTGGATCTGGTACTGACGACGAGAGAGGAAATCTTCCGCCACCGCCAGCCAGCGGTTGTTGCGGCTCACCTCCAGGGCGCCCAGGGCGTAGAACTCGTGCCCTTCGGCGCGCTGGTTGCTGTCGAGCATCACATCGGCGTGCTTCTCCCCGACCCTGGTGCGGGAGTAGATGCCGTACTCCTTGCCCGGCTCATAACGGGTCTGGTAACGGTAGCCATTCTTCACATACGGCACCGACTCATCCTGCTGGGGAATGCGGGCCACCATCTCTTTGTAGAGTTGATCGCGCAGCGGCTGGGTCGGCTTGAGCATGGCATCGGTATAGGCGTTTTCAGCCTTGAGGTAGGCCAGCATCTCGGGGTTCTGGCGCTCGTCATCCCGCAGCCAGTAGTAGTTGTCGACCCGGGCATCCCCGTGTTTTTTGATGGTATGAGGATGTTTGGCGGCCACGGGAGGCTGGATCAGGGTGTCACTTGTGGGCATGGCGGACTCATCATTGGCATATGAACAGGGGACGGCGGCCAGACAAGCCAGCAGCAGAAGCCCTCGGGAAAAGGTGAACATCTCGCATCCTTTGCGCTTTAAAAGGGTTGGCAAACCTGAGCCTTGGCTCCTTGGTGTGGCCAACAATCTGCCCCTTGTCGCCCCCAGTTGCAAGTTATCAGCGCAAAACCCGCCAGAACACGTAAAAGGGCCACTGTCTCGCGACAGTGGCCCTCAAACCTGATCATGAGCGACACGGATTCGCTCAGGTGTGCCTCACATGATGGAGTTGTGTCTGCTCATGACCAGTTTGCGTCAGCCGGGATAGCTCGACCAGGTCTTGGTCGCGCCCTCATGACTGATGCTCAGCACCTGATAGGGCTGACCCGGTATATCCATGCCTGGCGCACTCTGGGGCATGCCCGGAATGGTCAGGCCGCGGATCGCCGGTTTTTCCTCGAGCAGCTTCTGCACGTCGGCAGCGGGTACATGTCCCTCCACCACATAGCCATTGACCACACCCGTGTGGCAGGACGCCAGCTGCGGAGTGATGCCGTACTGCTGCTTGATGGGTTCCAGCTGCTCGGTTTCGACGACCTTGACCTCAAAGCCGTTCTCTTCCATGTGCTTGATCCAGGTCTTGCAGCAGCCGCAATACTGGGACTTGTAGACAGTCATCCGCTCCGCAGCCAGGGCGGAGAAGCTGACACTGCCGGCCAGCAGGGCCAGTAACAGGGACTTGTACATGACTCACCTCGGATAAGAAGAAATACCCAAAAAAATGGGGAAACTCGACTCAACCGGGATGACGGGGAGGACGTTCCAGCCGCTCGGGCGGCGCATCCGGCGTATACAGGGAAGGGGAAATAAACTCAGGCCTGTCAGGCTCCAGCACGGCCACCGTCAGGCTGTCGCTGGTAAGCACCGTCATGGCGAGCGCTGCAGTAAAGCTGCCACACGGCATGGCCTTCTCCAGGGTACGCTCGCTCTGGCTGCAATGGGGGGTCAGCGTACAGAGATCGGTCGCCGCCCGGCTGCCAAACGACATCAGCACCATCAACAGACTCCACAAGGGGAGCCAGCGGCGGGCGCGAGCGAGTTGGCGACGGGTCAGAACCATGACATGACTCATTAAGCAGAAGAGCCCTATGGTAACCTCTGGCCCAGGGGGAGGGTCAAGCCCTCCCCTCTATGGTTCGCGGGATGTAAGTAGTCTGGCGGGGCGCGATTCACCCACGGATCCCCGCGTCCGGCGTAACGGGACCTGATCCCGGAACTGGCGGGCCATGGCACTTCTTGATAACGTCACCGCTCAATGCATCTTCTTTTCGCCAGTACTGGTTTTTGCCAGTACCAGGCTCAGTCTTCAGGTTATGACCCCATGAAACGCATTCTGGTTATCTTTTCACACCCGGCCCTGCAGAGCTCAAGAGCCAACAAGCAGCTGTTGCAGGCTATCGAAGAGCTGGAGGGCGTCACAGTTCACGACCTCTATCAGCACTACCCGGACATGTTCATCAATGTAAAACAGGAACAGGCCCTGCTGTCGGAACACGATATCATCGTCTTTCAACACCCCTTCTACTGGTACTCCTGCCCCGCCATCATGAAGGAGTGGATGGACCTGGTGCTGGAATACGGCTATGCCTACGGTCCCGAGGCCCATGCCCTCAATGGCAAGCAGTGGCTGAGTGCCATCACCACGGGTGGCGCCCCAGAGTCCTATTGCAGCGCAGGCTACAACAGTCGCCCACTGCTCGACTTTTTGCTGCCGTTCCAGCAAACGGCACAACTGTGCGGCATGACCTGGCTGCCCCCGTTCGTGCTCCACTCCTTTCACAAGATCAAGGATCCGGAGGCATTGCGCCGCTGTGGCCAGGATTATCGCCAGCTGTTGTGTGCCCTGCGCGACGAGCAACTGACCCCCGATCAGCTCGCGGGGCAGTCTTATCTGCGGGATCTGCTGGAGGTGCTCTCATGAAACACTGTCAGCTATTTGGCCGACCCTGTGAGCCTGACCAGACGTTCAAACGGAGGGCGGGCTGATGGGTCACGGATTACTGTTTGATGCGCTTATCTACCTCTCGGCGGCGGTGATCGCCGTGCCGCTGGCCAAACGCTGGGGGCTGGGTTCTGTGCTTGGCTACCTGCTGGCGGGCATCATCATAGGTCCCTTCCTGCTGGGACTGGTGGGGGAGCAGAAGGATGTGATGCACTTCGCCGAATTCGGGGTAGTGCTGATGCTGTTTCTGGTCGGGCTGGAGCTGCGCCCTGCCCTCTTGTGGCAGCTGAAGGGGCCCATACTCGGCACCGGCGGCCTGCAGGTGCTGCTCACCACAGGTGCCCTGACTGGCGTGGCATATCTCATCGGACTGCCCTGGCAGCAGGGACTGGCCATCGGCCTCATCCTGGCGCTCTCCTCCACTGCCATAGTGTTGCAGAGCCTGCAGGAGCGCAAACTGATGCAGAGCGAAAGCGGTCGATCCGCCTTTGCAGTGCTGTTGTTCCAGGACATTGCCGTCATTCCCATACTGGCGATCCTGCCGCTGCTCGCCATAGCGCCGGTGGCCAGCAATGGCAGTGCGGAGCTGGCCGGCTGGCAACACGGCCTGCTGGTGGTGGCGGCCATCTCCGGCATAGTGCTGGGTGGCCACTACCTGATGCGGCCGGTGTTTCGCGCCATCGCCCAGTCCCACATGCGGGAGATCTTCGTCGCCGCCGCCCTGCTGCTGGTGATCGCCATCGCAGTGCTGATGGAATCGGTGGGGCTCTCCCCTGCCCTTGGCTCCTTCCTCGCTGGCGTGGTGCTGGCCGACAGCGAATATCGCCACGAGCTGGAGGCGGACATAGAGCCGTTCAAGGGCTTGCTGCTCGGCCTCTTCTTCATGTCGGTGGGCGCCGGCATCAACTTCAGCCTGTTTGCCGAACCCCCCTTTCTCATCCCGGTGCTGGTGATCGGCCTGATGGCATTGAAATGGCTGGTGCTGATGGCGCTCGGCTTTGTCATTCGTATCTCGCCCAACCAGCGCTGGACCTTCGGGCTGGCGCTGGCACAGGGTGGCGAGTTTGCCTTCGTGCTCTTCTCGTTTGCCTCCCAGAACAAGGTGCTGCCTGGCGATACCATCTCACTGCTCACCCTGGTGGTGGCCCTCTCCATGGCGCTGACGCCGCTCTTGCTGATCCTCAACGATCGGGTGATCCAGCCCTGGTTCGATTACCGTACCCACAGCGATTCGCCGCAGCACGAGCAACCTGAATTGGTGGAGCACCCCGTCATCATCGCCGGCTTCGGCCGCTTCGGCCAGATAGTGGGGCGCCTGCTGCACGGCCACGGCATAGGCACAACCATACTGGAGCAGGACGCCAGTCAGATAGAGATGCTGCGCAGGTACGGCTATCAGGTGTTCTACGGCGACGCCAGCCGGCTCGATCTGCTGCATGCCGCCGGCGCCCACAAGGCAAAACTGCTGGTACTCTCCATCAATGACCCGGCCACCTCGCTTGAGGTGATTGAAATGGTGAAGAAACACTTCCCGCACCTTAAGATACTGGCGCGTGCCCAAGACAGACCCCATGCTCACGAGATCCTGCGCCACGGCGTGGACAGCGTGCATCGGGAAACCCTGGGTTCTGCTGTGGATCTGGGGGTGGAAGCGCTGACCCAGCTGGGATTTCGGGCCAACCAGGCCTGGCGGGCGGGACAGACCTTCAAACAACACGACAACTGGTTGCTGCGGGAGCAGGCCAATTACCTGGACGACGAACACACCTACATCAACAAGAGCCTGCAATACAGGGACATCCTTTCCGATCTGTTGCAAGACGATCAGGAAGGACAAGAGCGTATTCACGCTCACAACTGGAACAGCGGTCTGCCCGACAACGACAAGGAAGCAATATGATTGCCTATTACCCTCTGCTCAAACACCTGCACATGGCCCTCGCCATCGTCAGCCTGCTGCTGTTTGTCTATCGCTGGATGCTCTCTCTCAATGCCAGCCCGCGTCTGCAAAAGCGCTGGCTGAAGATAGCGCCCCACGTCAACGACACCTTCTTGCTGCTGTTCGGGGTGCTGCTGGCTGTCACGTTGCAGATGAGCCCGGGCCAGCAACCCTGGCTGATGGCCAAGCTGATCGCCCTGGTGGTCTACATAGGGCTCGGCGTCATGGCGTTAAAACGGCCTGCTCGCAGCCAGAAGCTTGTGGCGGGTGTCGCCGCACTGGCAGTGTTTGGTTACATGGTGGGAGCCGCCATGACCAAGTCGGCCTGGTCCTGGTTGGCTTGACGAGAATGTCCATCTGGTGGGGGGAAGCCATTCCCTCCACATCATCTTCTGCCCTTTAACGTGATTTCTATTTTTTCTTCTCCCTAAAAACCGCAAGACAGCACTTTAATTTGCGATTTTTTCATCAATTAAAAGCCTCAATTGCCACCCACCAAAACAGTAATCATATTTAATATCATGTAGTTAATGACGTTTGTATGAAAATGGCGACAGTTGTCGCAGCAAAACTTGCGACATAGACTGTCGCATGCCATGGCTAGGATACACTCAACGCTAAACCAGTGAAGGCATGCACCATGAGTAAGAAGCTGTTACGACAACTGACCTTGGCGCGTTGCATCCCGCACCGCCCTTACAAGCTGACCGCCAGCCAACTTCAGGTAAAACTGGAAGAGGAAGGTATCCATGTCAGTCTGCGTACCGTGCAACGGGACCTGGAAGAGATGTCCGGCATGGGGTTGTTCGACCTCACCTCGGATGAGCGCAGCAAACCCCACGGCTGGTGCTTTGAGCGCCATGGCCTCAACGACTTCGCCAATATCATGCCGTTGTCGCTGGCAGTGGCCCTGAAAACCTGGAGTGATCAGGCAAGCCAACTGCTACCGGCAAGTGTGCTGACCGAATTGAATCCGCTGATCGACAAGGCCAGCCAGGTGATCCGCGACAGCCAGAGCGAACTGGCCGAACGCTGGCTCGAGAGCGTACATCAGTCACCGCGTCCGTTTGCCGGCAACCCGGAGATCCGTCGCAGCACCCTGATCCGCGATGCCCTCTGGCGTGGTCGCAAGTTCAGCGCCGAGATACAGCGCGTCATCAAGGAGCGTACTGTATGGCTCTGCTATGACCGCATCAATCCGCTCGGCATCCTGAATCAGGCCGATGGTCCGACCCTGCTCTGTACTTTGTCCGAGCTGGATCCCAAGGTATACGGCATCCCGTTCGATCACATCAAGGGCGTGGAACTGACCAACTTCAGCGCAACCCAGCCGAAGGATTTCAATATCCAGAAGCTGATCCGTGACCAGGGCTACCAGGACGTCAGCGGTCCAATCCGCTTTGTCGGTCGCATTGATGCAAACTGCCCGACCCTGGTCGATGGCCAGATCCCGGGCCACAACCCACGCATGACTCGCTATGACAAGCGCAGTGTCGTGGTGGAGACCGAAGTCCAGGACACCCCTGAATTTCGCACCTGGCTCAATAACATGAGCGGCAACCTGGAAGTGCTGGCGCCAGAGTCATTGCGCAAGGCATACCCGACACCAGGCAGCCGGGTTAGCTAATCCCAAAAAGCCGAGCTCAGCCTCGGCTTTTTGTATTCTTTTCAAGCATATTTATTCAACTAATTTTTAACTCTTGCCAGTTGAATTGAGCAGTCTTGTACCATCGTTTTCCCCCTGTTTTTTCGTGTGAGAGATCCGCCATAGCGGCTGTAAGAGGCCACTGTGTTGCACCGTACGCGAAGCCATCTTTGAATCCATGTGCTTTCCAATGAAACAAACTAACATAATGATTAATATGGATTTATCTTGTTAATAGCTAAATTGGATCAGGCTGAGTCACAGAGATAACAGCATGGCCTCCCTTGTTCCTCTGTGCGCTTCCCTTAATATGGACCTCACAAGGACGAAGCTGGTTCGGCAGGATGCAGGAACAGCGCATAAACAGGGAATAATCCACAGGACGTGGTCAGGGATACCTCAGGATGAGGCAGGTAACCGGACGGTTATCAAACGGATTGAACAGGACACCACAGGATGTGGTTGCGGACACCTCGGGATGAGGCAGAGCAGTACGGATTACCGCTCTTCAGGAAGAACAGGACCTCGCCGGATGCGAGCAGGACAGCTTCAGGATGAAGCGAGATAGCCCGGATGGTTATCTGTCAGGACGACGCAAGGAACACCACAGGATGTGGTAAGGGACACCTCCAGGATGGAGAGAGTGCAGCAATCAGGACGATTGCCAGACCAGGATGGTCACAGGACACCTCAACGGATTGGGAAGGGGATATTCCGAAGGATCAGGATAAAGTCAGGGATCGCAGGGAGCATTGCAGTTCATGGACTGGACTAGATGACTTGAGGGGACGGCAACTGCCGTCCCCTTTTCTTTATGTGCACATTCTCAAGCCTCCTGTTGGCTCTTTCACGCAGACCAACGCCTCCGGCCTTACATCACACCTTGTATTTCCCATTGCTTGAGCGCTTTTGAACCGAGCCACCACCTTGCATAACAGGGCAAGATCTCCATCCAGCTGGTGATGCAATGGCAATCTGCCAAAGCTCAAAACTAGCTACCCGTAGCCAAGAACACAAAAGACCTTCCCAAGCAGGAAGGCCTTGTTGTACTGGGCAAAAATGCACAAAAAACCAGTCGTTAGATTGGGCTTCTCAATTTACTGGCGGAGCGGACGGGGAGATGGACGCAGTCCAGCTCAAGCACAAGGGACTGCAGGCAGGGACCGAGTTACCAGTGACAAGTCGCAGCCCTGTCTGCTGCCCCTTGTTTCCTTATCCCGTTCGCAAATGCCAGAAAGCAAAAAGGCCTTCCCGATTGGGAAGGCCTTCGAATTAGTGGCGGAGCGGACGGGACTCGAACCCGCGACCCCCGGCGTGACAGGCCGGTATTCTAACCGACTGAACTACCGCTCCGCATTCGGTTAGCTTGCGCTAAATCTTCTGCTGCTTTCTTGTGAGGTGTCATCCTCGCAGCCGGTCATGTGATTCTCACATCACCGTTTAATTGGGTGCCTGGCAGTGTCCTACTCTCGCATGGCGAATGCCACACTACCATCGGCGCTACCGCGTTTCACTTCTGAGTTCGGCATGGGATCAGGTGGTTCCACGGCGCTATGGCCGCCAGGCAAATTACTTCAATCTGAGAAAGCTGACGTGAGTAACGATTGGCTAGTTTGCCTAGTCGCTATCACTGAATTTGTAAGTAGTTCTTCATTCGCTACAAGCCTTAGAACACTTCTTGGGTGTTGTATGGTTAAGCCTCACGGGTAATTAGTACGGGTTAGCTCAATGCATCGCTGCACTTACACACCCCGCCTATCAACGTTGTGGTCTCCAACGGCCCTTTAGGACCCTCAAGGGGTCAGGGATGACTCATCTCAGGGCTCGCTTC